>CAIVTL010000520.1 GCA_903908785.1 Caldifarciminota bacterium
CCCTACACGACGCTCTTCCGATCTTCCGGTGTCCGAACCTGAACCCCTGGTCCCCCGAACCCCAGAACCCCCCGTCCCCCGGTTTCCGTGCGCGGTTTCGAGCTTGACAGGTGAAGCCGGTAATCTATACTGGCCATAGGTTCGGATCGGTAAGAAGTCAGAACCGGCGGCCGATTGCGGATGAAAGGCCGAATCGCTGAGGCATCCGCGGTCGAGTCCGCCTGAAGGAGGCAGTATGTTCAGACTGCTAGTGATACTGTTGCCGGCGCTGCTATTTGCCGCCGGTAACCTAAGCCCGGTTACGGTCCTGCAGCAGGACGGTACGGCACCTGCCGGTCCCGTGCTTGCGCCGGTTCCGCCGGTTCAGGGCGGCGCGACGTTCGGGATCGACATCGGTACCATCGACACGGTCGGCGGCACCACCTACGACTGGTGGGCTAACGGCCCGGTCCTGAGAATGGTCAAGAACGCGCCGGGGTTCGGAGTGCACGTACTCTGGATGAATTCGGCCGCGACCTCGGGTACCACGTTCGATGACCGGAACATGCGCTACAACTACTACGATTTCGCGAGTCACGCATGGAACTGGATTGACCCGGACTACATGCAGTCGGGTGTGAACGTATTCACGCACCGCGCGGGCTATGGCGACATCGACGCCCTGGCGACCGGCGAGGCGATTGTCGGCTGCCACTACACCGGCACCGGCGGCATAACGCCCAAGGTCGCGAGGGATGCGGCCGCGGGCGCCGGCATCTTCGACTACGCCGACGGCGAATCGGTCCTCGGAGTCTGTCAGTGGGCGCCGGTCTCGGTGGGCCAGGACGGCACCATCAACATCTTCCCGATTACCGCCGGCTACGTGATGAGCTACAGCCACATCGCGGCCGGTGGCTGGCCGACCTTCGCGGCCCCGATTACGCCGATCAGCCCGAGCCCGGGGTTCCCGACCCACGACGTAACGGCTTCCAAGGTGTCGGGCAAGGTTGCCCTGACGTGGGAAATCAGCACCGACATCCCCCAGGACGCGTACATGCAGACGTCCACGGATAACGGTGCGACCTGGACCTCGGCGACGCAGCTTAACCCGCCGGAAGCATTCGGCGGCGACACGGTCAGTTCGTTCCATATCACTTCGCTGTTTCCCTTCTACGACAACAACGACCGGCTGAATATCGTGGCGAACGTGATGCCGTACGTGAACGACACCGGCTACATCATCCCGTCGCAAATCTGGCACTACTGCCCGGACAACGTGCCGCAGTGGAACCGCATCCACGTCGCGGGCTGCGCCCCGGCCCACCTGCAGGCGGCCGTCGGCTACAACGCGACTTACGCCTGCCGCCCGAGCATGGGCCAGGACAACAACGGCAACCTGTTCGTCGCCTGGGAGCAGTTTGACTCGGCGAACGTCGAGCCGATCACCTCGCGCCTGCGCGCCGACATCTTCGTCGCGGGCTCGGGCGATGGCGGCCTCACCTGGATGCCGGCGGTCAAGCTGACCTCTGCCGGTACCAGTTCGATGCGGTTCCCGTCGATAATCGACCTCGCGGTCGATGGCGACCCGGACACTATCTTCGTCGTGTACGAGGTCGACCAGATTGCGGGTTTCTTCGTGCAGAGCGAAGGGGCGGCGACGAACAACGTCGTTATCGTCCAGAAGATCACTTCCGACGACATCGTCGGCTTGGCGGAGAACGGCCCCGGCACGACGCCGGTGCGAGCCGAACTCTCGGCCACGCCCAACCCGTTCACCGGCCGCACCGGCTTGAGCTACTCCCTGCCGAGGGCGGGCCGGGCCGTGCTTGAAGTCTTCGACCTCACCGGCCGGTCGGTTTCAAGGCCGGTCGATGGGTTCAAACCCGCGGGCCGGTACTCGGCAACGCTGCAGGCACAGGGTCTTGCGCCCGGTATCTACGTCGCAAGGCTCACCGCCGGCGGTTACTGCGTGACGACGAAGCTCGTACTCACGAACTAGTCTCGACCGAACGATTGCGGCCGCCGGACCACCAGGCCCGGCGGCCGCACTGCTTGACTTCGTCCGCAGCGGCCGATAATAATAGTCACAGCGACGTCGGACGCGGCGGAACAGTGGGCAGCCGCCGCGCCTGTCCGCATGGCGTCGAGCGACGAGAGGTTTCCGAGCGCGGGCGGCAGCAGGCCGGCCGGCGAGGCCACGATTGCGAAGAACGGAGGTCTTGTGCGATTGAGAGTCGTACTACTGCTTTCGAGTGCAGTGTTTTGCGCGACCGCATACGGCCAGCTTGAGGCCGGCGGCCGGTTGTTGATAGTCGCTGCCGACAGCTTCTGCGAAGCAGTGCAGCCGCTGGCCGAATGGCGCACTGCAACCGGGCAGCAGGCAGCGGTAGTTCCGCTCTCCCAGGCCGGGTCCACGCCGTCCGAAGTTCGCACCTTCATTCGCAATGCCTGGAGTACGTGGCCGGTTCAGCCGGAATACGTTCTTCTGTTCTGCAACCCGACCCAGCTTCAGGGGTACAGCTACGACAACGACTGCTACTACGGCGACATGACCGGGGACTGGCGCATGGAAATCCCGGTCGGCCGGTTGCCGGCCTGGAGCGTGTCGGAAGCGCGGTTGATGGTTGCCAAGGTCCTCGCGTACGAGCGGCTGTCGGGATGGACCGATACGACGTGGCTGACCCGGGGCAGCACGACCGTGCAGGAAGGCAACCCCAGCGACCCGGACAGCTTCTATCTGCCGGACTGCTACTTTGTCCACGGGCTCTGGCTGGCCAACGGCTACACCCGTACTGATACCTTCTACAGCGAATGGGGCCACAATTCGACCGACCTCGACAGCGCGCTGAACGACGGCCGGACGTTCATCACCTATCGCGGCTCGGCCTCGGGCACGTGGCGCAATCCCTTTGACCAGTTCCTGCCCGGTCCGAACTGGCACAACGGGTTCAGGATGCCGATTCTGGTCGCCGGTGCCTGCGCTACGGTCACGCTCGTGCCCGGAGAGGAGATGCTCGGAGACAAGTCGGTTCGCTTCGGCACGCTCGACAGTCTCGGCGGCGCAGTCGCCTACTTCGGCACGAGCCGCTCGGCATCGGTAGTTTCCCGCTATCGGAGCGCCTGCATGCGCGGCTTCTTTCATGGCCTGTTCGCGGACAGCCTCATCGAACTCGGGCCCGCGACCGTGCGGGGCCGGCAGTGGATAGACTCGATGTTCCAGAACCAGACGCGCTATCTGGAATGGACGCTCATCGGTGACCCGGCAATGCGGGTCTGGACCGGCCTGCCGCGGCCGCTCACCGTGACGCATCCGGCCTGGGTCAGCGCCGTGCCGCAGGAATTGGCAGTCGGCGTCACGTCCGCGGGCAGCCCGGTCGCGAACGCCTTTGTCTGCGTGTGGCTCGACTCGGTCGTGTACGCACTCGACACCACGGATTCGTCCGGCAATGTCGTCCTGAGCATCGCCCCTGACCACCCGGGCCTGATACGTATCACTGTCACCGGCCGCGACCTCGCGCCCTACGAAGGAACCTGCGAGGTCCATGTGACGGGCGCGCCGTACGTCGTGTACCTGAGGCACGAGGTTATCGATTCCTTCCCGGCCGGCAACTCGGATGGTTTTGTCGGCGCCGGGGAGACCATTACCGCGCCGACGTGGCTGCGTAACTTCGGCGACTCGACCGCGAGCGGCGTGCAGGTCCGGCTGCGCTGCGCCGACTCCAACGTCGTCCTGCTCGACAGCGTCCGTTACCTCGGCACCGTGCTGCCCCACGACTCGGCTGCAACCGGCCGCAACGGATTCAGGTTCCGGGTTGACCCGGCCTGTCCTGACGGCCGGGAACTCCTGTTCCGCGTCCACACATCGGATACTGTCGGCCGGGCCTGGGACGCGGATTTCGTGGAGACCGTGGTCACGATTGCGCTCAGCTTTGTCCGCGACACGGTCAGGGATTCGGCCGGGAACCGGAACGGGCGGCTCGACCCGAACGAGACGGCGGACCTGATTGTGACGCTGCACAACGCCGGGTCGGGGACCGCGTTGCAGACCACGGCGTGGCTGCGTTCATCCGACCCACGGCTCATCGTGCTCGATTCAGCCGGGTCATGGGGCGACATTCCCGGCCACAGTTCCGGCGACAACAACGCCGACCGGTTCACGGTCCACGCGGCCGAGATGGTGCCGGCCACGCCGATTCTCTGCACCCTCGTGGTCAGCTCGCCCTGCTACTCGGCGCGCCTGCTGTTTACCATCACGCCGGGAGTATTGAGCCCCACCGACCCATGCTGCGACGGGCCGCGAGTCCCGTCTCTGTACTGGGCTTATGACAACGTCGACAGCACCTACGCCGAACACCCGGCCTACAACTGGGTCGAAGCGCGCGGCATCGGCACGAACCTCGCCCTCAGGGACAACCACACAGTCGGGCTCGACCTGCCGGTAGGTTTCGGCCCGTTCAAGTACTACGGCCGGCGGTACGAGGAACTCTCGGTCTGCTCCAACGGTTGGATTGCGCCGGGAGTGTCGACTTTCATCGGCTGGGAGAATCTCCCCCTGCCGCAGGGAATCGAGCCGCCGATGCTTGCGGTCGGTTGGAACGACCTCATACCGGACACAATTGGCAACGTCTGGTGGCTGTTCGACAGTGCATCGCACCGGCTGGTCATTGAGTGGGACTCGGTGCCGCCGCGCGGCATGCCGACCCACCGCGACAAGTTCGAGGTCGTCATCTACGACACGACGCTGGCCGCGGCGGACGGGAACAACGAGTTCGACTATCAATACCAGACCGGCGGCGTCCCCAGCCAGATGACGGTCGGGATTCAGGACCCTTCGGACAGCGTCGGGATTACGACGCTCTTCGACGGCGCGTACGGCCGCGCCGCGGCGCACCTCCAGACCGGCCGTTGTATCCGCTTCACCACCGACCCGCCGATTGTCGGGCTGGCCGAACTGGCGGGGCTCGCGCCTGGCCGTGTCACGACCGCCGCGACCATTGTCCGCGGCGTCTTGCGTTTGTCGAGTGACGAGTGTCGATTGTCGATTGGCGGACTGCTCGACATGACTGGCCGCAAGGTGCTCGACCTGAAGCCGGGCCCGAACGACGTCGGCGGGCTGGCACCCGGCGTGTACTTCGTGCGGGAGACCCGAGCACAAGCTCAAGCCGTCCGCAAGGTCGTGATTGCGA
>CAIVTL010000521.1 GCA_903908785.1 Caldifarciminota bacterium
CTATGACCCGTCGTCCGCGCCCGAGGTCCAGCCGATGCTCATCGCCCTGCTTCACCACGCGTTCCGCAACAACGTGAAGGTGATCGTCACCGGGCAGCTCCCACTGGGCCTGCCCCTCGCCGGGATTGCGCTCACCCAGGTCGCGCCCCAGCACGAAAAGGTCTACGGCAAGGACTACGTGAACCTCGGGTACCGACCCGGGTACACGGCGCTGATTGTCGGCATCGGCAAGGAAATCAGGGACTACTTCAACACCGACTACAAGGGCGTGCCCATCGACTCGTTCGAGTTCATGCGCTCGGTCCACACCTACCGCGACATCGGGCTGCTGGTCGACCTCGCCCACGGCGCGACCGCCGACGCCTGGGTCCAGTACGCCGGCGGCCGGTACAACGTACCCATAATCGTCGGCTGTACCGGCGTCAACGCGCCGGGAATGTACGCGTACCTGCGCGCCCACCAGATAAGAGGCATCATCGGCGGCCTGCAGGGCGCATCTGAATACGAAGCGCTGGTGGAGAAGCCCGGGTCCGCGACGTTGGGCATGCCCGCCCAGTCCGCGGCCCACGGCCTCATCATCCTACTGCTTGTCATCGGCAACGTCGGCTACATCGTCTCGCGCCGGAGGAAGAAGCGGTAGATGATTCTAAATATCATCGGCACCTGGGTCGCGGCCACGCTCACCATCGGCATCCTCTCATTCCTGTACAAGGACAACCCGCTGTACAAGACGGCCGAGCACCTCTACGTCGGCACGTCGGCCGGGTTCGCCATCATCTACTCGTGGGCATTCGACGTCTACCCGATGCTCGTCGAGAAGTTCAACACCAACATCGCGGCCCACAATCACGTCGAGGCGTGGATCCTGCTCATCCCCGCGGCGCTGGGAGTCATGTTGCTCTCCCGCTCCAACCTGACCCTGCCCGCCCTCGCCGCGCTCAGCCTGCTGATGCTCATCTTCCGCCAGTTCAGTTGGATTCTCATCATCCTGGCAGTGATGTGCATCGCCATGTTCATCCCCACCCTTGTAAACCCGCGCATCGAGTGGGTCTCGCGCTGGCCCATCGCGTTCACGGTCGGCATTGGCTCCGGCCTGGGGATAGCCGCGGCAATCCAGGGCTTCCTCCTGCCCCAGATTTCCGACACGCTCCGTCCGCTCGTCAACGTCAACAACATCGTCGTCTTCGTCGGCTGCATTACCACGCTCTTCTATTTCTACTTCTCCAAAGAGCACAAGGGGGCGTTAGGCGTGGTCTCGCGCATCGGCATCGTCTTCATCATGGTCGGATTCGGCGCGTCATTCGGCTACACCGTGATGTCCCGTATCTCGCTGCTTATCGGCCGGTTCTACTTCCTGTTCCACGACTGGCTGCCGATTATCCGTTGAGACAGACTATCCTGCCGTGACCGCAGGCTTCCTGCCGGTTCCTACGCTAACTTGTTGAAGCTAAGAGAGTTCGGGCAGCGGCTGGGCGTGTGTCAGTTGCTCGCCGCATTCCGGACAGAACCGGAACCGGAACACATGGACCATCAATTCGTGGTGAAAACCGCCGCAGCGGTTGACGGCAACGAGCCGGCAGTTGCGTTTTCGGTATCTGGGCAGTGCGACTTCGGGTTGGCGGGCCTGGTCGGGCAAACGGTGCCCGCAATCAGAACAAAACTGGCCGGAGCGTTTGAGCTCGTGGCCACAGTGGAGACAAACCGGACTTCCGTTCCTTCCCTGCACAACAGTGATTATAGCAGAAACTCCACGTTGCGTCAACCGCAGCCGCACCGTCCAACCACTGGCTCAAGCAAGCAAGCCCAAGCTCAAGCTGGAAAGCCTGCGCTCGCGTTTGCGCTTGTGCTTGCGCTTGTGCTCCCAGCCCTGGCTCAGCAACAGCCGCCGATGACCCCGGCGCCCGCGGTTGAGATACCGGCTGAGGAACTCTGGCTGAAGCTGACATCAAGTTCGGGCCGGAAGAAGCTGGACCTGGTCATCGCCGACTTCAAGACGCCGGCCGGCGCCGATGAGAAGACCGCGGCCCGGCTGCGTGACATCCGTTCGGTCTTTGTCGCCGACCTCAAGTTCTCGCTCCACTTCGCATTTGAGGAGCCGGACTCGGGTCGGACCTTCAATTTCGTAGCCGACGAGAAGAAGATGGACCTGAAAGGCTGGGGCACGACCGGCGCCCAGATTCTCATCTGCGGAGACCTGGTCGCGAAGAAGTCGGGCCCGCAGGTGCAACTCCGGATGTACGACCTCGACGTGAACCGACTAATTGCCGGCAAACCCTATCCTCTCTCCGAGCAGTGGCGCTGGCTGGCGCACCAGATGGCCGACGAGATTGTGAAACTGCTGACTCCCGACGACGGCATCAGCCGCACCCGCATCGCGTTCTCGCGCGCCCTCAACCGGGATACCAAGGAACTCTGCGTGGCGGATTACGACGGCGATGGATTGAGCCAGCTCACCAGCTCGGGCGGGCTCAAACTCTTCCCCGACTGGGCCCCTTCCGGCGGGGCGCTCGCCTATTGCACCTACAGTTCGCGCACCCTCGATATCCATACCTACAGCATCGGCACCGGCCGCTCCAACATCATCAGCGAGCGCACCGGGCTGAATACCACCCCGGCCTGGTCGCCTGACGGCCGCACCATCGCCGCCTCGCTCGGGTTCGACGGTCAGAACGAAATCTACCTGATGGACCCGAACGGCAAGAACCTGCGCCGCCTGACCAACAGCAAAGGCATCGACATCTCGCCCAGTTGGTCGCCGACCGGCCGGCAGATTGCGTTCGTGTCCGACCGGACCGGAACACCGCAGATCTACGTGATGAACGCGGACGGAACCGACCTGCAACGCCTGACCTACGAGGGAAGTTACAACACGTCGCCGGCCTGGTCCCCGCGCGGGGACCTCATCGCCTTTGTCCAACGTCAACCGGGTGGCACGAACCAAGTATGTGTCACGAACATCACCGGCGACACCTACATGCGGCTGACCGCAGGCACAAACAACGAGGACCCGTGCTGGTCTCCTGACGGCCTGCATATCGCTTTCGCCTCGAACCGCACCGGCCCGTTCGAGATCTACACGATGGACTGGACCGGGGCCAATCAGCAGCGCGTCACGCGGGTCAACGGTGCGTTCTCGCCGACGTGGTCTCCCCGGCTGACGCGCTAACCAGGAACAACAGTTAGTAAGTCGGGCATCCTGCTCCTTGCTGGTACCTGCTACCTGCTGGCTGCTGCTCACTGCCCTGCGGCACTCGGACTCGATACCCTGAGGCTCCAGCCAAATGAGCGCGTCCTCATCATTGCGCCCCATCCTGACGACGAGGTGCTGGCCTGCGGCGGGCTGATTCAGCAGGCGCTGGCCCTTGGCGACTCGGTCTGGGTCGTGTACGTAACCGCAGGTGATGGTTCCTGGCCATCGGCATGGAAGGTCACCGGCAACATGTTCCCGAGTTCCCAAGACTACCTTGAACTCGGCCGCGCCCGCATCGAGGAAGCCAAAGCCGGCGCGCGGGTGCTCGGCCTCGACACGACGCACCTCATCTTCCTCGGCTATCCCGACGGCGAACTGGACCGCCTCGTCTTTGAACACCACTTCGACACAGTGTCTGTGAAGTCTTCCCACACCAGAGTAAGCCGCAACCCCTACGGCTCCACGCGGGATGTCTACTTGGGCGGAGCCATAGCGCTCGATCTGCTGGAACAGGTCAGGTGGCATCGCGCCGATCGGATCTTCCTACCGCATCCTTTGGATGCCCACCCCGACCACTGGGCAACGGCTGCGGCTCTACCGGTCGTGCAGGAGTTCTGGCGTCGGATTGAAGGACGCAAGTTCCCCGCCACGTACTACTACCTTGTGCACCGGCCGCCGTATCCGAGTGCATGTCTCAGCCAGGCGGACGAACTCAGACCGCCCGATGACCTTGCCGCCCACCACTGGTACACACTTCCGATAGCAGAACAGGAAGTGAGCCGGAAGCAAGCAGCACTTGAGTGTCACGGGAGCCAGTTCACCACATTCGGCCCGGACCTTACCGCCTATGTCGCGCGCAACGAACTCTTTGACCTGGCGGGGTCCGACAGCGGCACTGCGAGAGGTGACGCGCCGGCCGTTGGATTCCTGCCTGGACTGAGAATCGATAGCCTCACTGCGTCTGTGGCGCCTTGGAAGCCGTCGGTGTTCAGACTATTCCTCCCTGTCGCCCAGGCGTCGGGATTCGACTATCGGCTGTACGTCTGGTCGCTCGGCGCGCCGGCTGTTGCCCGCGTGGTCGATGTCGAGGGGAATTCGTCGGAAGAGGCACAGCTCGCCGCCAGACTGCTATCCACCGACACGCTGGCCACCATCGCGGAGCCACTCTCCGTCCTCACTGACAGTGGCTGGACCGTGTATCTACCGATGCAGTGGTTCGGAGAAATCGACATGGTGTTCTTCACGGCCGA
>CAIVTL010000522.1 GCA_903908785.1 Caldifarciminota bacterium
CTCGGCGTCCTTGTGCGTGAGCCCGGAAGGTTGCGACTGACGGTGGCCGGGCTGTTGCTCGTCGGCAAGGAGGACGTCCTCAGGCACCAATTGCCCGGGCACGAGGCCATCTACCTCCACATGAAGAGCGACACCGAGTACGACAAGCGCGTCGACTCGGCCAAACCCCTGCTCGCGATTCTCGAGCAGTTCACGCAGGCGCTCGAGCCCTACAACTGCATCTACACGCTGAAGCTCGGGCTCTTCCATTTCGAGATTCCGGATTTCCCGGAAGAGGTCCTGCGCGAGGCCCTGCTGAACGCGTTCGTCCACCGCGACTACAGCAAGAGCGGGCCGGTCTACGTACGCCATTTCCCGGACCGGCTCGAAATCTCGAACCCGGGGGGGTTCTTCGGTGACGTCAACCCGCAGAACATACTCGGGCACGAACCGGCGTCGCGCAACCGGCTGCTGGCCGAAAGCCTGCAGAAGACCCGGATGGTCGAGCGCGCGGGCATGGGCGTAAAGCGGATGTACCACATCCTGCTCTCGTACGGCAAGGAGCCGCCGAGCTACGAATCCGGGCCCGACTTCGTGCGCCTGACCCTGCGCAGCGGGCGGGTCGAGTCCGCGCAAGGCAACCGCGACGAGACCGGGATTGACGAGAACTTCGCCCGGTTCGTGGTCAACCGGCACCAGGAAGGCCGCGAACTCACGCTGCACGATCTGCTGGTGTTCTCCTTCCTCAAGCGCAACCGCGAGATTGACCTGTCCGAGGCGGAGCGGATTCTGCAGCGCAGCCAGAACGAGGTGCGCGAGACCTTGAGCTCGATGGTCCTGCGCGGGCTGCTGGAGCCGTTCGGCCAGAAGAAAGGCCGGGTCTATCGCCTGTCCAAGGCGGTGTACAACCAGCTTAAGAAGAGCGTCAGCTACTCGTTGTTTCGCCGGGCCGAGGCCGCGTTTGCCGAGACCGCCATCTTGAACTACCTGGAAGACCTGCCCGGGCCGGACGACAAGCGCTTCATCAGCAACGAAATCGTCCGCACGCTCCTGCGGGTCAGCCCGGCCCAGGCCGGGTACCTGCTTTCCGGGCTGGTGAAGAAGCAGCGGCTCGTACTGCGCGGCTGGGGCCGGGCGGCCAAGTACTTCAAGTCCTCACAACTGTCGGTCTTCTGACCGCCGACGGCCGGCAGCCAACAGCTTACAGCCCCGAGCGGGAAAGAAGTGCCCTCCGGGGCGGAGGGCACCGAGGTCGGACGCGGTCGCGTCTACTTTATGGTCGCGGAGGTGAGTTCCTCGGAATAAACCTTGCTTTGACCCTGGTACGTCCACACGTAGGAGTACTTGACCAGGCCCGCGCCTTTGGCATACCAGTAATATGCTTCCAGGGTGTAGCCGTCCTGGCCGGCGGTAAGCTTGGCTTTCCACGCACTCTTGTAGGTGCCGGCCGGCACCGTCACGTCTTCCTGGCCGACAACTTCCTTGGTCGCGGAGCCTTCGTGCCACGTCTTGCCGACCGACGGGCTGGTTACCATCACCGTGTCGGCGGTCGTGTCGTCAAGACTCGAGTAGACGAGTATCCAGTCGCCGTCCTCGCGGCAGTACACGTAGGTCGTGTTCGTGTAGGTGCTGTCGGGTGTCCGGAGGTGCGTCGTCGTCTCGTACCTGTACACCACCACCTCTTTGCCCGTGGCCAGGTTCGTCTTATCTACCGCGGTCTTCACGACCGTGCCGGTCGATGCCGTGTCGAGCGATGCGATGGTCGTGCCGGTCATTGACAGGACGTCCATTTTCCACACGCTGCCGACCGACATCGGGAAGATGTCGTTGGCGGCCGGGCTGCAGTTCATGCCGGTCAGGGTCACGGCCGCGATTGCGGCGAGAACCAGTGTTTGCTTCATGATTTTGAAGTTCCTTTCGGCAGGCAGTCTAGCCGGGCCTGCCCGCGTGTCAATTCAGGGACGGGGATGGTTCGGTCCGGCGTCAGGTCCCGGCCACGTGCTCGCGGCGGGTGAGGCGGATGCGGCGGGCCAGGGCTCGTTCGCAGAAGCCGGCGTCGCGGTCGAAGCCCTTGTGCTTGAGCTCGGTCCTCATCAGGTCGGCCAGGTCCATGATGTACCATGGCGGTTTGACGTCGCGCGTTCGCCAGTAGCGCTCCGTCCACTCAAGGACTACCCGCTTTTCCACCGGGCTCGCGTGGCTCCAAGCTGCCTGGACCCCGAGCTCGCGCACCCGGACGCGGATTCGGCCGTAGGTCGAGGTGCGGGAGCGCCGGACCGGGGCGCATGGCTGCGGCCCTTCGGAGCGGCGCCGGAGCTCGGCGAGCAGCGGAACGCAGGCGTCGGCGGCTTCGCCGGCGCCCGCGTACTTGCCGTCGGCGACCGCCTGCGCGTACCGATTTACGATGCGCATCTCGGCCGGGGTCCAGCTCGGCGGGCGACGGTAGCGCTGCCGAAAGCGCGGCGGGATTCGCAGGAGCAGAGCGCGGTAGGTCGCCTCCCAGGTCCGGACGTGGCCGCTGCGCGCCTCCTTGCGGATGCGCTCAAGCTCCGGTAGGCAGGATTCGACCACCTGCCGCGGCGACGGCATCTTGCCGGTGAGCACAAGCTTGACGTGCTGGTCCAGCACTCGGAGTTCCTCCCGGGACCAGGGCGGACCCGGGTGGAGCACGCCGGGCATTTTCTTATCAGGCGTTGACCTGTTCATTAGCTGACTACAATCGTAGAGCCGGAACGCCGAAAGTCAAATAGGGAAGAGGAGCCCGAAATCCGAGATAGAACCATAGCGCGGCCTCGGAGGCCGCAACCAAACCCGATGTAACCGCAGATGAACGCAGATGACACGAAATGTCGCCCCGACGCCGAGGAGGGGTCTCGGCCGACGAAGTCAGAAGCCGGAGGCTGGATGTCAGAAGCGAGAAGGGCGGACGCGGAAAGGACTATCCACAGATTACATAGCGCGGCCTCGGAGGCCGCAAGTCAAAGTGCAAAATGCCCGACCGGCCGTCATTCCGCTCGTTCCTACGGTGGCGAAGCCACACGC
>CAIVTL010000523.1 GCA_903908785.1 Caldifarciminota bacterium
GTCTGCCGATAGCGCTGGCCCCGAGCGAATCGGCCATGGCATCAAGCGGGGACAGGTCCGGCGAGAGCATACGCGCGCGCTGGACCGCGACTCGCTTGCCGAAGAACGCGTCGAACAGTCCGGACAGCCGCGACCAGCCCTGGGTTCGGTCGCGGGTGACGAGGTCAATGAGCCTCGCGTAGTCTTCGGAGTCGCGCTCAGTTTCGGCGACCTGCATAAGCGTGTCGTACTTGGCGCTGTCCCAGAGCGAGTCGGAGTCGGCCAGCACGTCGACGCGCGGGTCCAGGCCGAGCAGCGGGGCGAAGCGCTTGACCAGCGAGAGGCAGAACGCGTGGATTGTCGAGATGCGGAGCTTCAGCACGTCGTCGAGCAGGCGGTGGTACAGCTCGGGGTTATGCGCGCGCAGGCGGTCGAAGATGCGCTCCTTCATCTCGGCCGCGGCCTTTTCAGTGAAGGTGAGCGTGAGGATTCGCTCGGGCTTGACCCCGGCTTCGAGCAGTTCGATGTAGCGGCGGCTCAGGCGTTCAGTCTTGCCCGAGCCGGCCGGCGCAAATACGACCTGATGGCGGATAGGAGCTACGAGTTGCGAGTTGCGAGTTACGAGAGGAGGACTGCCGTGTGGCATCTAGGAGTCCTTCGTGGTTTCCGTAAAGCCGCAGGTGTGGCCGAGGTTGCAGTATTCGCAGACACGGTCGTCTGCGGGCAGGGCCGGGAACTCGCCCTTGCGGATGGATTTCACAATCGCGACCGCGTTCTCAATCGCTGCCTTCACCAGCTCATCAACTGTGTACTTGCGCCGGGCAAACCAGATGACCTCGGGCTCGCGTAAGGCATACACCCCGAAGTTGTCAATCGCGAGGCCGGGTTTGCCCTGCCGGTAGAGCCATGCGTACAGGGGAAGCTGCACGTGCGTGCCGTCAATCACCGCCTTGGGGGTGAAGTTGCCCGGCCTGCCGGTCTTGTAGTCGAGCACGCGGAAGGCCGTGGCGCTTGAGTCGACTCTGTCGAACCGGCCGCGCACGGCGATGTCCTTTGCGAGGTTGCCGTGGAGCGAGAGCTCAGTCTTCTGCGGTTGGAAACCGCCCTCGCGCAGTTCTGTCTCGCAGCGGACTAGGTCGGGCAGCAGGTTGGCGAAGACCCGGCGCGTGACCTCCTGCCAGAAGACCGGCAGTTCAACTTCAGACAGCGTGGCATCGAGCGCTTTCATTGCGGCGTCGTGCACCTGCTCGACCGGCAGCGAGCCGCCGGTGTAGAGCTTCTCCATCACACGGTGCACTACCAGTCCCCACTGCCGTGCGTCGATGTCGTAGCGCGGCTCCTCGGGCGTCTCCAGGCCGAGGATATTCTCGAGATAGAAGAGGTACGGGCACGTCCGGTATGCTTCGAGCCGGGTGACCGAGATGGGGCGTTCCGGGCCGAACCTGGCGGCAAGAGCTTTGAGCACGTCCGGGTCCCGGCCGAAGTCAACCGGGCGACAGGTGTCGGCGAAGCGCATGCCAGCAGCCCTGCCCTGCGCGACCTGCTCCTCGGCCTTTGAGTAGATGACGTCGGAAAGCTCGGGCTTGAGCGGTGCAATCGTGAGGAACGGACTGGCAAGGACGGGCCTGCCTTCGTCTGAGTCGTAGAAGCTCAGGAACGGTGTGTTGGGTGACGCGGACATGGTGCGGCAGAAGTTGAACCGCTGCCAGTCCCGGTGCCAGTCGATGTCCGGCATATCGAGTTCCCGTCGCACGCGGTCCGGCAGTATCGGGTCGCCGGAATATGCACCGGGCAGGTTGACCTCGGTCAGGCCGCCGAAATAGAGGTGCTTCGGCGCGAGGCCCAGCGTCTCAGTCATGTCCATGACGACGACGCCGGCCGGCGCGGGCTCCGGCGCGCGACCGGCCAGACGAATGAGGTAGACAAGAGTCTTGACGAACTGGGTGCGCGACTCCTTCCGCGCGCCGAAATCGGCCTCGAAGCCGGCCAGGGCATCGAGGATGTCGTACA
>CAIVTL010000524.1 GCA_903908785.1 Caldifarciminota bacterium
CCAACCTGGTCCGCGACTTGAAGCAGACCTCGGCATTTGAGGACTCCCGCGCCGGTTCGCTCTTCGATACCGTTGACACGGTCAACAACAAGTACGGCGAGTTCTCGGTCGCCCGGGCCCGGCTTCAGGAACGGACTCCGGGCTCGCGGGTCATCTCCCCTTCCTGGCGCCCAGCGCCAACCGCCAGCCGCTAGGCCGCTTCCGCGCGAACCAAGAGATTCCTCGTCACTACGCTCCTCGGAATGACAGAAAGGAAAAGGCGACCGGTGCCACAGACGGCTCACAGCTAACAGCTAACGCCTGACCGCCGGAATAGGAAGAGGGGCGGCTTACGCCGCCCCTCAAGGTTTTCGAGTTGGACCTATCTGCCCGGCGGGACGCGGACGTCGCCGCTCGCGTTGTCGTGGAAGGTATTGTTGGCGCGCAGAGTGGCCGGGTCCGGATACTCGGTGCCGCTCAGGTAGATACCCCAGGCACTGCTGTGGCCGATGTCACAACCGGTGATCGTCGGCGTGCTGTTGTTGATGTAGATGTTGCCGTAGTCGTCGTGACCGCCGTATGCGATGTCGCAGTTCACGAGTTTGCTGTTCGAGAGCGAGCCGTCGTAGAAGGAAACGGCGAGGAAGTCACCCGGGGCCGGCGGGTTCACGGCGCTGGTGAAAGTGATTCGTCCGCTGGTACCGTCGGCGATCAGGCCGCCCGGTGAGCCGTAATGACCGATCAGCAGTTCGGCACCGGACCGGAGCTTGATGGTGTTGCCCGAGGCAATGGTAAGCGTCGGGCTGGAGGCGTCGTTGACCCAGACGTTGCCGGCCAGGATGTAGGGCACGCCCTGGTTCAGCCATGTCGCAGTGGTCGCGACCGTCCCGGAGACGACTTCGATGGCGTCGTAACCCGAAGCATTGCCGGTCAGCGTGTTCCCTGCACCCAGATACCGGATGTCGTCCGGGTGTATGAGAATCGGGTATTTTGCGCAATCGGTAATCGTGTTGTTCTGGAACGACGCAAATGGGGCTCCGCTCGTAGAGCTGTAGACGCCGTAGTCGCTGCTATGGCGGATCGTAGTGTGGTCGATCCGGGGCGCCGCGATGTCAACGTACACGGCGCCGTAGCCCGAAGAGTTGCCCGCGTATTCGATCACACAATAATCGAACTGGGTGGATGAGGTCGCGCCTTCGTAAATCCCGAGGTCACTCCAGTGGTCGCCGGGCTGCGGACTGGCGACACTGGTCGTGAAGACGATCGGCGAGCTCGCGGTCCCGATTGCCGAGAGGCCGCCCGGCGCAGCATAGTGGCCGACGAGGATTTCGAATCCGGGCGCGATCTTCAGGGTGTCGCCGGGAGCGAGGGTGAGCACCGGGTTGTTGCTCGCATCGCTGATCCAGATATTGCCGGTGATAAGGTACGGCACGCCCTGGTTGGCCCAGGTCTGGCTCTGCGCGATCGTTCCGCTCACGACTTCAATCATATCGCGGCCCGCGGCGTTGCCCCGGAACGTACTGCTCGCGCCGAGGGAACCGACCTGATTGGCATCGATGTGGACCGCGTACTTGGTGCAGGAATCCACTACGTTGCTGGTGAACGTACTGAAGTAAGCGTCGGAGGCACAGTAGATGCCATAGTTGAGGCTCTTACGGAAATGGCAGTGGTCGATCTTGGCTGACGTGCCGGACAGGTAGAGGTCGCCGTAACCGTTGTCGCTGCCGCCGAATTCGAAGGTGCAGTAGGAGAACTGGGTCGTGCTCATCGTCCCTTCGCCGAGACC
>CAIVTL010000525.1 GCA_903908785.1 Caldifarciminota bacterium
ACGTACCGGGCCGACGCTGCGTGGGTCTTTGACACCGCCGGGTCGTTGGTGCACGCGGTGCGCGACTCCGGCATCGAAGCACTTACCGGGCCGGTGCCGCCCGGGCTTACGGTCAAGGAAGCGTTCGGCAACAGCCGTTTCTGTCACTTCTTCATCGCCGGCCCTGACGGCCCGGTTGAAATACGCGGCGCGACAATTCACCCTTCCGATGACGCGGAACGCAGGACCCCGGTGCGCGGATACTTTCTCGTCGCGCGGTCGTGGAACGGGCAGTACCTGGCCGAACTGGCGCGAGTAACCGGAAAGACGATGCGGATTGAGCCGGCCGGCGCCGAAACAAAGCCATCGGCGAGAATCGCCGGCCGGTCCGGTGAAATCACGTTCACAAGACCTCTGCCCGACCCGCAGGGCAAGACCAAGCTGATGCTTACGGCATCGCTCCGGCCCGGTTGGATTGTGGCGGCCCAGCGCTCCGGCCGCGGACTGTTCGTGCAACAACTAGCGCTGGCTCTGCTGGGAGTTCTGAGCCTGACCCTGGTACTCTGGTTCTGGGTAACACGGCCGCTGGGCTGGATAAAACACAGCCTTGAGTCCGGTACCTCGGAAGCTTTGAAGCCGCTTGAACGCAACCGCACCGAACTCGGACAACTGGCGCAACTGGTGGGGCAGTTCTTCGACCAGAATACAGCACTGGTCAAAGAAATCACCGAGCACAGGCAGGCAGTCGACGCCCTGCGCGCGAGCGAGGAACGCTACTCGTCAATCTACAACGGCGTGGCCGACGGCATCGTTTACATCGGCAAGAACGGCATCGTGCTCGACGCAAACGAGCCGCTGATTCGGATGACCGGACGGCCGCGGGAGGAAATGGTCGGCCGGCACGTGGCGCATCTTGCCCGGAAGTTCATATCCCTCGCCGACGTTCCCCAGGTGTTGAAATCCATAGCCGGGCTGTTTGCCGGCCGCCCGCCCGCGCCGTACGAGGTGAGACTGAATGACCGGTGGCTCGAATTCGGCTCGCCGAACCCGACCGGCGATGGCGGCTTCACGGCCGTCGTCCACGACATCACCGAACGGAAGCTGGCAGGAGAGGCTCTGGCCCAATCTGAGGAGAAACACCGCCGGTTGATTGAGAACAGCCACGACATTATCTACACGCTGACAACCGATGGAGTATTCACCTTTGTTTCCCCTGCCTGGACGGCCCTCCTGGGACACCCGGCAAACCAGGTGTGTGGTCAACCATTCCAGCAATTTGTCCATCCCGACGACCTGCCGGCTTGCTTCGAATTCCTGCGAAAAGCGATTGAGACGGGACAAAGGCAGGAGGGCGTCGAGTACCGCGTACGGCACACCGACGGGACATGGTATTGGCACACTACAAGCGCTGTTCCGCTAAGGGACAATGCCGGTACCGTCGTCGGTTTCGAAGGCACTGCCCGCGACATCACCGAGCGCAAGCAGGCGGAGGAGGCGCTGGTGTTCAGCAATGTCATCCTCCGCACGCAGCAGGAGACATCCATTGACGGAATACTCATCGTGGATGAAGCCGGTCAGATAATATCCTTCAATCAGCGCTTTGTTGACATGTGGGAGATTCCTCTCGACGTAATAGAATCAAAGTCCGACGAACGCGCGCTACAGTCGGTGATGGATAAGCTGGCAGCTCCCGAAGAATTCGCCCGTAAGGTACAGCACCTCTACGAAGTCCATGATGAAGTGTCCAGGGATGAGATACTCCTGAAAGATGGCGCGACCTTCGACCGTTACTCGGCCCCGATGCTTGGCGCTGGAGAAAAGTACTATGGCAGGGTATGGTACTTCCGCGACATCACCGAGCGCAAACGGATCGAGGAGGAACTGGCGGCTCAGGCCGAACGAACGAGGATACTGTTCGAAGATGCGCCGGATGCCTATTATCTGAGTGACTTCCACGGGACGTTTCTTGACGGCAACCTGGCCGCGGAGCAGATGCTCGGCTATCGGCGCGAGGAACTCATCGGCAAGAGCTTCCTGAAGCTCAATCTGCTGCCCGCATCCGAACTGCCAGAAGCGGCCGGGCTGCTGGTGCGCGGCGCGCTCGGGCATGCGACCGGCCCGGATGAGCTTGTGCTGCGGCGCAAAGACGGCACCCTGGTTCCGGTCGAAATCTGCACGCACGTCGTCACCATCCACGGGCGCAAGGTCATCCTCGGCTCCGCGCGCGACATCACCGAGCGCAAGCGGGCGGAGGAGATGCTGCGGGAGAGCGAGGAACGCCACCGTCGCATGATCGAACTCTCCCCGGCCGGCATCTTGACCGTCGACCTGAAGGGAACCGTCATTTCGTCCAACGAAGCGTTTGTCCGGCTCAGTGGGTTCCCGGCGGAGGAGTTGGTCGGCCGACACTTCACCAGACTGCCCACCCTCGTCGGGCAGGACATGAGGACATATATCAACCTGTTCAACCGTGTCCTCAAGGGCAAGCTGACCAGACCAACCGAATTCAAGTGGCGCCATGCCGATGGCAGCACCCGCGCCGGCGAAGGAATGGTCAGTCTGATCAGAGACGACCGGCGCGTCATCGGCGCCCAGATCATCGTCACCGACATCACCGTACGAAAGCAGGCGGAGGAAGCGCTGCGCGAGAGTGAGGAGAAGTACCGGCTCGTGGTCGACAACGCGGGCGAAGCCATTCTCGTGGCCCAGGACGGAAAGCTGGTGTTCACCAACCCGCGAACGGCGGAAATAATCGGATACCCGCGCGAGGAGCTGCTCGGGCGGCCCTTCATCGATTTCATCCACCCCGATGACCGCGCGCTCGTCGGGAACAACTACCGCCAGCGCATCGCCGGCGGGGACGTCCCAAACCGATACGAGTTCCGCATCGTCGGCCGGGACGGCGAGACGCGCCATCTAGAAATCAGCGCCGTTCGCATCGACTGGAAGGGCCGGCCCGCGACCCTCAACTTCCTCGCCGACGTCACCGAA
>CAIVTL010000526.1 GCA_903908785.1 Caldifarciminota bacterium
AACTCGTAACTCGTGGGCGGCAAGCTCAAGCTCCCGGTTTGAATCACTGTAGAATTGAAGCTTGTTTGGGATTTGTGATTTGGAGTTTGGGATTTCCCGCGCCTCGCGGGCGCAACTCGTAACTCGCCCCTGGCCTGCTGTCACCGGTATTAGAGAAACCACAACACCAGAACGTAACATCGCGCGGACATGATAAGAATTGTTATCAATTTGTATCATGGCTCCCAAACCGGCTAACGCACTCATCGCTCATCACTTATCGTTTATCGCTTCTCTTGGCAGCGATTCCCCGGACGGCGGGGGAGGCCCCAGCCCCCAAAACAGCCCTCGCTCCAGCACCCGCAACAGCCGCTGCAACAGCGCCCGGAACAGCGGCCGCAACAGCTACTTCAACAGCCCTTGCTCCAGCCCCATTTCCAGCCCTCGCAACAGCCGCCGCAACAGCACCCGGAATAGCACCTGCTCCAGCACCTGCAACAGCGCCCAGAACAGCACCCGGCCCAGGCCTCGCAACAGCCACCGCTCCAGCCCTTGTCCCAGCACCCGCAACAGCACCTGTTCCAGCCCCTGCAACAGCGCACGCTCCAGCGCCCGCAACAGGTCAATCAACAGCCGCCGCTCCAGCCCCCGCAACGGCACCAGCACCAACAAAACCTCCGGCCGCTACGCGCTCGATCTCGTCTTCAGTCGACCGCTGTCCTTTGCTTGACTTTGGCCAGTTTTCCGGCTATACCATCGTCGTGCCGGGGAACCCCAACCCATCCGTACCGCTAGACGAGCTTGACCCTGAAGCTCGGGCGCACGAGTTAATCAGAGAGAAGCTGACTGCGGCTGGCTGGGTCATCCAGCACTACCGCAACATGAACATATCAGCTTCGCGTGGCGTCGCTGTGCGCGAGTTCTCTTTGAAGCCCGGCCACGGCGAGGCAGACTACCTTCTTTACGTGGATGGCAAGGCTGCGGGTGTCGTTGAAGCCAAGCCGGTCGGCCATACGCTCTCGGGCGTCGAACCGCAGTCACAGCGCTACGCCGAAGGCTTGCCCGACGGGTTGCCGGCGCACTTCAGGCCCCTGCCTTTTCTGTATCTGTCAACCGGCATCGAGACAAGGCTGACGAACCTGCTCGAAGAGGACGCCCGCAGCCGAGACGTGTTCAGCTTCCTGCGGCCAGAGACTATTGCTGACCTGTGCCGCGACGGCGCGAATCAACTGCGGAACAATGTCCGACACATGCCCGCACTGGACGAACGCGGGCTCTGGAAAGCGCAGATCAAGGCTATCCGCCGGCTGGACGAATCGCTGGCGCACGGCCGGCCGCGCGCGCTCATCCAGATGGCCACCGGCTCGGGCAAGACCTTCATGGCGGCGAATGCCGCGTACCGGCTCATCAAGCACGGCAACGCCCGGCGCGTGCTCTTCCTTGTGGATCGCGGCAACCTGGGCAAGCAGACCGATACCGAGTTCAAGAACATGGTCCCTCCGGACGACCCGCGCCTGCTTGGCAGCATCTACAACATTCATCGTCTGGCCAAGAACTACATCAACCCGTCGGACCGGATGGTCATCACGACGATTCAGCGAGTTTACTCGATGCTCAAAGGCGAAGAGGAGTTCGACGAAGACCGCGAGGACGACTCATCATTTGCGGTGGCTGCCGGCCTGTTCAAGGAGCCCATGCCGGTCGAGTACAACTCCAAGTTGCCGCCTGAGACATTCGACGTCATCGTCGTCGATGAGTGCCACCGGTCGATTTATGGCCTCTGGCGGCAGGTGCTCGAGTACTTCGACGCGTTCATCATTGGTCTGACCGCGACCCCCACCAAGCAGACAGTCGGCTTCTTCAACCAGAACCTGGTGATGACCTACGGCCACAAGCAAGCTGTGGCGGACGGCGTCAACGTACCTTCTGATACCTACCGAATCAAAACGAAGATAACCGAGAAGGGCTCTACGGTAGAAGCTGGCTTGTACGTGGACAAGCGCGACCGGCTTACTCGCAAGAAGCGAGCCGAGGTCCTTGATAACGACCTCACCTACACCGGCAACCAACTCGACCGGGACGTGGTCGCCCCGGACCAGATTCGCACCATTATCAAAGCCTTCCGGGACCGGATACTACCGGAGGCGTATCCCGAGCGCGACAATGTTCCGAAGACGCTCATCTTCGCCAAGGACGACTCCCACGCCGAAGACATCGTCGGCATCGTCCGCGAGGAGTTCGGCAAGGGCGACGACTTCTGCCAGAAGATAACCTACCGCACGGGGTTCATACGCGTCCCGCTTCCGGGTCACGAAGCCGAAACCAACCCGCCACACACCTGGCAGAAGGTCTCGGCGATGGACGGCGAAGACATCCTCCGCATCTTCCGGACATCATTCAACCCGCGTGTTGCCGTCACCGTGGATATGATTGCCACCGGCACTGACGTGAAGGCCATCGAGGTCCTGCTGTTCTTGCGCAACGTCGTATCCGCCGGGTTCTTTGAACAGATGAAGGGCCGCGGAGTGCGTGTGATGGACCCGGACAAGCTCAAGGAAGTCACGCCGGACGCTACCATCAAGGATCGATTCATCATCGTGGACGCGGTCGGCGTGTGCGAAAGGGACAAGACCGAGACGACGCCGTTGGAGCGCAAGCCCAACGTCTCGCTCAAGCGGCTCTTGGTCTTCGTCGCCGCCGGTGGAACCGGGGAAGACGAGTTCGAATCGCTCGCCGGCCGCCTGGCACGACTCGACCGCAAGTTGGTTCCCGAGCTTAGGGAGGAACTAAGCAAGCTGGCTGACGGCAAGAGCCTCAAAGTCCTCGCTGGCGCGCTCGTGCGCGCCACCGACCCGGACGAGCAAGAAGCTGCAGCCCGAGCCAAGGCTGGGCTTGAAACCGACCAGCAACCTACTGAGCAGCAGGTCGCAGAGGCCACCCGGCATCTGGAACAGGAGGCCGCAAGGCCGTTCCACAATCCTCGCCTGAGGCAGCGGATACTCGAACTACAGCAGGAATCGGAGCAGGTGATAGACACTTTCTCCGGAGATGAACTCCTGTCGTCGCAGCTATCGAAGGACACGTCCGAACGTGCCCGCGAGGTCGTCCAGGACTTTCGCGAGTGGATTGAACAGAACAAGGACGAAATCGAGGCCCTGCAGGTGCTCTACTCCGGCCGCTACGCGAACCGGCTCAAACTCAAAGACGTGAAGGCCCTTGCGCAGCTACTCAAACGGCCGCCACTCACGACCAACCTGTCCGAGGTCTGGCACGCCTTCGAGGTTGTCGAGGGGCGCAAACCGGCCGGGTCCAGGCTGAAGCAGGCAGCAGACCTGATACGCCTGGTACGCCATGCGGTCGCGCCTGCCGAGCCCTTGGCTGCGTTCAGCGAGTCAGTCGTGGGACGATACCAGAACTGGTTGGCAACGCAGGCCAAGGCGGGGGTTGCGTTCTCCGAGCAGCAGCGGCAGTGGCTGGACAAGATAGCCGAACACATCGGAAACAGCGTGACGTTTGAGCAAGAGGACTTCGATTACGGCTGGTTCGCCCAGCACGGCCACTTGGGCAAGGCCCACCAGCTCTTCGGTGAGAGGCTGCCCGGACTGGTTGCGAGCCTGAACGAGACACTGGCGGCATGAGGTGCGACCGAGACGACCAGTGTGTTCATTGACTCAGAAGGAGGATACCTATGGTGAATGGTGAAGGGGACGTAACGATTCTTGCCCCACCCCGGTACAGCCAGCAGGAGAAGACCCTTGTACTTGGGTACGTGATGGCTCTGAAGGCTGACGCGATTAGAGATTTCTTGGCCAGCCACGACGAACAGGCTTCGGGAACGAAGTCCGACTTGCGGGACCGCATCGCCGAGTGCCTTGACGCGGATACAATCGGGTTTGAGGACTTGGTCAATCTACTGGACTCAGTTGCTCCCTTCGGCAAGCAGCACGTGTTCTTGTACAGCGGCCCGGCACAGATGGTCGCCGCTTGGCGTGCCAGACCTCAGGTATACAAGCTCTTGAGGAAACGCGGCGTAGCTCAACTCCTAAACGCACGTCTCCCGCTTGCGCTGCCCAAGGAACTGACTCTCTCATCTATCGAATACCGCGATGGAAGAAGCCTGCGGGTCTGCGCAGTAGAGCGACGTGAGTATTATGAGCGTAAGGAGGATTTGGACGAGGAACGTGATCAAGACGGCCGACGCCTTGCATTGAGGGCATACCTCTCCGAGGTGATGCGTGGGATGGTCATCTTCGAGTGGAATCTGGTCTCCAACGAAGCTGAAATCAGGATCACGCAGCTTCCTAGCGGTACTGATTACGAGAGTGTCGAGCAAGCCTTCGCAGGCCTTGTGAGACCCTGGTTAGACCTTTCGCCCTTCCAGAAACAGGATATTCGGGCCGTAATCGGTCGTCTTCATGACATGGAGCGCCAGGGACAGCCGGAAGCCCGTTCCCACGAAATCGGCTACCGGACTGCGGGCGGCCGGACCATATCGGCCCAGAGCCCTACCCAAAGCGACTCTGTCTTTGGGGAAGCCGACGTGGATGCGGCCATGGACTCGGTACACGGACACAGCGTCGGCCATACAGGGAACTTCTACTGGCTGGACTCCAATGTGTGTCAGTCGCACGGGAACCCGCTCGATCGTGAAGTCCACACGATGCTAGTCGGCAACAAGAACCGCATCAACTTCACCGCGCCTAACAGACAAGAGGACTTGCGATATGTACTATCAAGAGTGCGAGCGCTTAGCCACTGAGCAACCAACTCTGCGTCCGCTGATAGCCGAAATTGACCAGAGGCTTCACTCGCTCGGCCCGGCAGCAGTGCTCCGGGACGACGAATTCGCCGCCATCATGAAGCAGCCGGCTGATAAGGTAACCGGGATCTTCCACGAACTCAGTCGCGCCGGACTTCTGCGTGAAGAACGACATGCGGAATGCCCCTTCTGTAGCATGCTCAACAGCCTAGCCAGCTACCGCAAGGCTGTTAAGGATGGCGACTCCTTCGAGTGCTCATCCTGCGACCAAGACATGACGCGGCGTAAGGTAAGTGAGGTACTCATCTATCGCCTCAACGCCTCCGCGATGCGGGTGGCCGCCGCGAGTCCCGTCAGCACGTCGGCTGGGGCTGTATCCGCGGGGCCGGGCTACGGTGAATCGCTGCCTCAACGGGTGATTGATGACCCGTTCCGCTACACCCCGCTGATGCGCTACTACTCCCAGAACTCAACGCTAGGGAAGGCTCAACCGCTTGCAAGACGGCGGGTCGTGTTCGTTCTTCACTTCCTGTTGGATTTGATTCCTTTCGTAGAGGCCTGCAGGCGGCTTGGGCTGGCCATGGAGAACGCATGCTTCTTCTTCAAAGAGTACCCATACCCTCAGCGCGGTGCGATTGCCGCGCTGCTCAAGCAGCGGGGCGCAACCGTCCTGCCGCGCAGTGAGGAGACTGCCTATCTCAGGCAATTGGTCAACAGCCCCAAGGATCGGGTCGACGGGACACTTCTCGTCGAGGACGGCGGCTTCTTGGTACCGGCAGTACACCAGCAGTTCACGGCACTGCTGCCCCTCATAAAGGGTGCTGTCGAACAGACGACACGGGGCGCCAGAAACGACGAACAGACGGGCAAGGCTGTTGGTGGGCTTAAGCTGCCCGTGCTGTCAGTCGCGAAGAGTCAGCTTAAGAACACTTTTGAGCCACCCTACATAGCTGAGGCCAGTATCCGCAACATCAGACGGTTGCTGCCGAACCTGGATCTACGCGGAAGCTCAGTTGCAGTACTCGGATATGGAGCCATAGGTAACCAGGTGGCGCATTCGTTGCGTGACGGTGGCGCGATAGTGACGGTGTTTGACGAGGCGGCCGCAAGACAGTTGGAGGCCGGCCATGAGGGCTTCCAGGTCGCCGATACGCTGCGCAATGCCGTAAGTCACAAGAAGCTGGTAATCGGGGCCTCCGGTAACAGAACCGTGGACGCTGGTGCCATTGCTGTGCTCTCTCACGACTGCTATGTCGTAAGCGCATCGTCCGAGCAGTATGAGATCGACGTTGATGAACTAAATCAGCAGCGGATAAGCATGAGCGACCTGAAGGATGATGTGGGTACGCCCATTGGAACGAGTTACGTTCTGCCCTCTGATGGACGAACCGTTCACCTCATCGCGAACGGGTATCCAGTGAACTTCTGGGGTTCCGAGAGTATGCCGGAGCCAGCCGCCGACCTCATCATGAGCCTGATACTCCTATCCCTCGTGGAAGTTGCGCTGGGCAACTACAGCAAGCCTGGACTCGATTCTGATGCCGTTAACAAGATAGCCGACAAGTACAAACTCTCGGAGAAGTCTCTTGAGTTCCATAACTCACGTTAGTCCGTGGCAATAGACAGAGCGCCGCTCCCTCCCGGCTGGGCGCGGACGACGCTGGGCGAGGTCGCGGTCCTGAATCCCAGGTCTGACAGTCTACCGGTAGACGACTCCCAGCCCGTGACCTTTGTGCCTATGGCTGCCGTTGACGAAGAACACGGCGGAATTGCGCGTCCCGAAGTGCGCCCGCTGACCGAAGTTAGGCACGGCTACACGCCGTTCACCTCCGGCGATGTGCTGTTCGCCAAGATAACGCCCTGTATGGAGAATGGTAAGGTGGCCGTCGTGCCGGAGAAACTCGTAGCGGGCATCGGGTTCGGCTCAACCGAATTCGTGGTCATTCGTGCCGAAGAAGGAATCGAGCCCCGTTGGCTAAGTCGCCATCTGTCGCAGACCTCATTCCGACGACGGGCGAAGCGGGCTATGACCGGCGCAGTTGGGCAGCAGCGCGTGCCGAAGGACTTCATAGCGACCGAATCGCTTCCTATCGCGCCATCTCGAGAGCAGCAACGCATCGCGGACAAGATTGACGAGCTGTTCTCGGACCTGGACGCCGGCGTGAGGGCATTGGAGCGAGTGGAGATGAACTTGGAACGCTATCGGGCATCGGTGCTAAAGGCTGCTGTGGCGGGCAGACTGACAGCCGAATGGCGCAAGGCACACCCGGATGTCGAACCCGCGTCCGAGCTGCTAAAGCGCATTCTGGAAGAGCGTCGGTGCCGGTGGGAGGAAGC
>CAIVTL010000527.1 GCA_903908785.1 Caldifarciminota bacterium
CCGGGCCATCTGTGTCCATCCGTGTTCATCTGTGGTTCCATCAGGTCTATCGGTTCTTGGGCCACACATTGACCTTGAACCGTCTCCAGCTAGGCTTATTACGATGAAAGGAGTCCCATGCCTGAAATGACTGCCTGTTGCGGAATCGACTGCAGCGCCTGCACGGCGCAGATTGCGACGCGCACCAACGATGACGCCCTGCGCCGGAAGACTGCCCTCGAGTGGTCGAAGCAGTTCGGGCACGACATGAAGCCGGAGGACATCAACTGCACCGGCTGTACGACCGCGGCCGGGCCGCACGTCGGCTACTGCGAGTCGATGTGCGAGATCCGCAAGTGCGCCGGCGCCCGCAAGGTCAGCACCTGCGCCGACTGCGGCGACTACTCCTGCCAGACCCTGGGCGACTTCGTGAAGAACGTGCCCGACGCGAAAGCGCGGCTCGAAGCCATCCGCGCGAAGCGCAAGTCCTGACCTCGGCCCAAGTCCGGTTGGAGAAGTGCACCGGAGGTGAACTGTGAACACTAGGTTCCGAATTCTCGCCGTGCTGCCGGCCGTATTCCTGCTGGTGCGTTGCGGCACGGTCACGGCCGTGAGCCCGCTCCATCGCGGCGAATCGGCGTTCGCCGCGTCCCTCGGCGGGCCGGTCGCCAACGTCGCCGGCATGGACATCCCGATACCCTACGCCGTGGCCCGCTACCGCTACGGCTTGAGCGACCAGGCTGGGCTGTACGTGGGCGGGCATTTGCTGCCTGCGGCGCGCGGCATCGTCGGCCTCGACTTCGGCTTCTCCTATCACTTCCTTGAACAGCGAGGCTGGGTTCCGTGCGTAGGCACGAGTGTCGGCATGATGGCGCTCATCCAGGCGGGCGGCAACGAGGCGCTGTTCCCGCAGCTCGACCTTGTCGCCAGCTACCGCCTGGGCCGCCGCTTCCTCGCCTACTTCGGCTCGCAGAGCATGTACCAGTTCCGGTCGGCTCCGACCGTCGTCCTCGCGCCCTTCATCGGCGGCGAATGGCGCGCAGGCAACCGGTTCTCGCTGGCCCTCGAGGCCAAATGGTACGCGCCGACCGAACCGACCCATCCGCGCAACATCAACTACAGCCTGCCCATCGGCGGCAAAGGCGCGCTCGGCTTCGTCCTCGGGGCAAACTGGACATTCGGAGGACAACGTGACTAGCGCCAGGAAAAACCCTAAACCCCAAACCCTAAACCCCAAACGCGGAATCTGCGGAATCTGCGTAATCTGTGGATGTCTTCTCTTCCTCTCCTGTTTCCGCCTCGATTCCTTCCTCTTCGACGCGAGCAAGGTGACCGAGTACTTGAACCCGGCCGACATGGATTCATCCTGGCACGTCCGGTTCATCATCCCCGACTCGCTCATCGAACCGGTGACGCTCACCGCGCTCGACGGCAACCGCATCTACGGCTTCTTCGTCCGTCAGCCCGCCGACACCGCCGCCTTCGGAAGAATCCGAAATCTAAAATCCAAAATCCAAAATCTGGAATCTGTGGATGATAGTCCGGAGAGCAAAGTCACGGTTATCTACAACCACGGCAACGGCCAGAACATCAACCGCTACTGGGGCCGCGTCGAACTCCTCTGGGAGGCGGGCTACAAGGTCTTCATCTACGACTACGAAGGCTATGGCAAGAGCGAAGGCACGCCCGCGGGCGACGCCTGCTACGCCGACGCCGAGGCTGCGCTGGACTATGTCCTTGCCCGACCCGACGTCATTGACTCAAGCGTGGTCTACTACGGCTGGTCCCTGGGCAGCTTCATGGCTTGCCACCTTGCCGCCGACATCCGCCACCCGAGCTGCCTCATCCTGGAGAACCCGATGGCCTCGACCTCGGCCCTGGCCAAAGAAGGCGCGGCACTGGCGATTCCCGGCACCTTCGTCGCCGACGCCGACTTCGACAACGAAGCACGGATCGGGTTCGTCGACTGCCGCACGCTCATCATCTACGGCAAGAAGGACGAAACCGCGGTGCCGGAGCGCAACGCCCAGGTCCTGCTTACCGAGGCCCATGGCTGGATTCCCATCACGGCCCGACCGGTCGACAACGCCGGCCACGCCGACCTCCCCGAAGTCATGACCTATCCCGAATACGAGCGCACAATCACCGCCTTCGTCCGAGGTGACACACTCTAGCGCGGAAAACGGAACCGAACCGCCAAAGTCGCCAAGACCGCCCAGGTCCCCGACTCCGGACTTCTGATTTCTAGCTTCTGACATCTGACTTCTGACTTCGTCCGGACCCTCACGCTCGCCTTCATCCGCGGCGACACCCTGTAGCGAGCGGAGACCGTGGACTAGGGACTGTAGACTAGGAACTGTAGACTAAAGACTGAAGACCGGAGACCGCAAACCGCGTCCTCGCGGTTCGCCATTTTGACTTTTGATATTTGCATTCTGCAATTTGACTTGCGCTCCGCGCGCAGAAAAAGCGGGAGCTCCGCGCTCCCGCACTCCAAAGCTGTAAGCTGCTAGCTGTCAGCCGTCAACCGTCCCCCGCAACTTTTCCATTTCCCCTTTCCACTTTCCCCTTCATCCTTCCGCCTTCATCCTTCTCTTCGTTCTTCGTTCTTCGTTCTTCGTTCTTTCCTCTTCATCCTTCCCTGTTTTGCCCCTTTGTCCTTGCGCTCCGCGCGCAGAAAAGGCGGGAGCTCCGCGCTCCCGCACTCCAAAGCTGCAAGCTGTCAGCTGTTAGCTGTCGGCCTCCGGGCGCTCCCCGCCCGCCTGCGGAGTGTCCGCCGTATGATGCGAGTACCGATAATGGTACTTGTAGTAGTAATAGTAATACCGTCCGTATCGTCCCGAGCGGTTCACGTCGTTGAGTACCAGTCCGGTCAGGTGCGCGCCGCCGCCGAGCATGGCGGTGTGCGCGTGGTCAATCGCCTCCAGCGCGGTCCGCCCGGCCCGCACCACCATGACGGTAGTATCAACCATCGCCCCGATAATCGGGCTGTCGGCCGCAACCAACACCGGCGGCGTGTCAATCACCACGTAGTCGTACTCGCCGGCCAGCCGCCTAAGCAGGGCGCGGGTGGCGTTCAGCGTAAGCAGGTCCGCCGGGCTGGGCGGTATGGTTCCGCAGGGCAGGCAGAACAACCCGTCAAGCCCGGTCGCGAAGATGGCCTCGTCCGGGCTGCTGCTCGAGATGATGAGGTCGGACAGGCCCGGCTTCTTCCTGCGCTTGAACACGGTGTGCAACATCGGGTGGCGCAGGTCGGCATCTATCAGCAGGACGCGGGAACCCGCCTGGGCCAGCACCGAGGCGAGGTTCACCGCGATGGTGGACTTGCCTTCGCTCGGCCCCGGCGAGGTGATGGCAATCGTGCGCAGCGTGCGCTCCGCGCTGGCAAAAGCGAGGGCGGTGCGCAACATGCGGAAAGCCTCCGCTCCCGACGACTCCACGTCGGTGTGGGTGATAAGGTGAGAAGTCACGTCCTCGCTTCGTCGCCGCAGGCGCCTGCCGGTGGTCGAAAGCTGCGGTATGCTGCCCAGCACCGAATACCCCCGGCGTTCCAGTTCGCGCGGGCCGTGGACCGAGGTGTCAAGGTACTCCGCCGCGAACACCGAGCCGAAAGCCAGCGCCAAGGCCAGCATCAGGCCGAAGGAAAGGCTCGACCGGACGTTGGGCTTGGTCTGGCCCGCACCCTGTGCGCGGTCGATTATCCGCACCGACGATATCCGTCCGACTTCCTGGATTCGCGCCTCCTCGTAGCGTTCGGAAAGCAGCGCGTGGACCCGGCGGTCGGTTTCCACGTCCCGAGTCAGCCGGGCGAGCAGCCGTTCGGCCTCCGGGAGGCGCGCGAGCTCGACGTCGTATCCGGACACGGCGCTCGCCAGCGCTTCCTGTCGGGCCTTGGACGCGGCCAGCCCGGTGCTCAGGGTCAGGGCCGACTCGAACAGGCCGCTTAAGTGCCCGACCGGGTCAACGAATCCCTGCTGGGAGATGAGCACCTGCGATTCGATTCGGAGCCGCGCCCGGGTGCTGTCAATCTGGCGGTCAAGGCCCTGAATTCGCTCCGAGTTCTCGCCGAAACCGCGGATTATAAGGTTGGTCTTCTCAACTTCGAGCTGATTCATGGCGGCCTGGAGACTGGAAACCAGCGGCGACGAGATGCCGCCAAGCTTGTCCGTCAGGCCCTTCCCTTCCTGCTCAATCCGGCTCTGGACGTGCGCGAGCTCGGCCCGACTCCCCTCGGCTTCAGTGATTACCTGCTGGTATTGGGCCGCGAGCTGCGATTGCCGGTCAATCAGGGTTCTGGTTTCGGCGTCGATGTCGGTCAATTGGTGCGAAGTCTTGAACTCCGCCAGGTTCCGCTCGGACGAATCCAACCTGCCCCCGACCAGGGCGAGCTGGTCTTCGATGAACCTGCGGATTGCCGAGACGTCGAGTCGGCTCAGGTCGAGGTCGTACTGCTGATAGGTCTCGACATAGGCGTTGGCGACCGCGACGGCGGTCGCCGGGCCGGGAGCGGATACCACTATCTGGATGACGTCGGCATCCCGCACCGGCCGGGCCGAGACCGAGGAAACGGATAGCATTTTCGGATCGACCAGCCTCTCGGCCACCTTCTCGGCCATACTCCGGCTCTGCAGCAGCGCGACGTAGTTGGCCGTATTCGGCTGGTTCGACCAGAAGATGTTCTGCGCCCCACCGAAGATGTCGCTCGGGTTGCTGGCCGTGACCATCACGGTCGCATGGGCTTCAAAGACCGGCTCGGTGCGAACGATGGACAGCACGGACAGCCCGAAGACTGCGATAAACACGGCAATAGCCAGCCACTTCCTGCGGTTGAGTGTCTCAAGATAGTCGTGGAAGCTAGTTCTGCTGTCGGACTCTGCCGAAGGGGTCGAGGGATCAAGGGGTCGAGGGGTCAAGGGTCCGGACACTGGAATCCTTGATTCCTGGACCCCTTGAATCCTTTCCTGTTGTTCCTGATTCACTTTCCGCCCCAGTTCACGAGTGTCAGAACGAGGATGGCCAGTGTCGCGACCGAAGACACGACCACGAGTCCGTCGCGGAAGAAGTACCAGGCCGAATGCGGCACGATAACCACATCCCCGGGAGAGAGCGGAATCACGTGCCCGCCCTCGAGCATCTTCGTCAGGTTGACCTTGATTCGCTTCTCGGTGACCGCCCGGACCACTACCACATGCCGGAGGTCAGCGTACTCAGTCGGCCCCCCGCCCGCGGAGAGCAATTCGAGGATGTCCGGATTCGCGCCAAGGCTGTACGCCCCGGGAGTCCGCACCTGACCCCAGACATAGTACTTGAAGGTCGGCGCCTGGGACATGGAAGCAGGTTGAGCCAACGCCCAGCCGGTAAGGACCAACAGCATTGCAGGAATGAAGAACGCGAAGAACGAAGACCGGCGACCGAAGACCATGGACCACAGACCACGGACCGCAGACAAGAGACCGGAGGCCACCTCTCGCCTCTCGCCTCTCGCTTCTCGCTTCTCGCCACTGGTAACTCGTAACTCGTCATTCGTCACTTCAACACATCCTTTTCACTTCTGACTTCTGCAATCTAATATCTGACATCTCAAATCGTTCCTTCCCCGTAACTCGACGCCCGGAAGCCGGGATTGAACCGCCAAGAACGCCAAGGGCGAAGTAGAAAGGGGAAATGGCAAAGGACGGAGGCGGAAAGGATTATCCACAGATTTCACAGATTACGCAGATTCCCTGCCGGCTTCTCCCTGCCAACTGCAAACTTCCCCGCGCTTCGTCACTAGACCACTGGACCACTGGAGCACTCTCCGCAACTCGTAACCCGCAACTCGCAACCCGGAAGCCGAAGTTGAACCGCCAAGGTCGCCAAGAACGCCAAGAGGAGCGGACGGACAGTGAAGCCACGAAGACACGAAAACCACGAAACGGCCCGCCACATTCTGCAACTTGAAATCTGCAATCTGCATTCTGCAATCCCATGTCCGCACTCATCATTCATCATTCATCGTTCCGCACTCGCCTCTCGCCTCTCGCTTCTCGTAACTCGTCACTTGTTCGGCCCCGGCGCCACTCCCTTAAACACCAATTGCTCCGCCGGCACACCCAGCGACTTCAGATACTCGAATGTGGCAACCGCCCTCTGCTCCGCCAGCTTTGCGGCCGGGTCAGCCGGGCCGGGCGCATCGGCCCGGCCGAGGATGGTCATCTTCAGGCTCGGGTTGGACTTGAGCAGATTGGCATGTACGCGCAAGATAGACGCCGCCTCCGGCGTGATGTCTGCCTTGCCCGGCAGGAAGTAGACGGTCGGTACATCATACAGGAGTGCCGCCGCGTCAAACGTCAGGTCCGGCTTGTCCGACCCGAAGTAAATGGCCTCGTGTTCGAGGTCCGTCAGGTCCGGAACGATGTTCGGCAGCGCCGCCGGCGGCGCTTCTCCGCCCGGCTCCGGTGTCAGCCGGATATCAATCAGCGACACGGTACCTGCGGTCACTCCCACCTTGGTTGACGAACCCTGATAGCCCCTGGCAGCGGCGCTAATCGCATAGGGCCCCGGCGGCACGACGCTGTCGAACGCAAAGCTGCCCTCACCGCGGCCGGTGACTTGAGCGCGTGACCCCAGCGCGACCTGGGCCTCAAGCGGCCCTCCGGTCCCGGCATCCAGCACCTTCCCCTCAACGCTGCCGAACCGGCTCGGTCGCGGCGGCCGGGCCGCCGGCACGCGGGGCCGGAACAGGTTGTTCAACTGGTAGCTCACCTCAATCGCGCCGCGCCCGAACTTGTTCGGGCCGGTCGCGAAGAGCAGGCCTTCCATCTTGTACAGCGCGACCATCGCGGTGAGCGGGCCGACAAAGGCCTTGATTCCGGCATTCGCGTCGCGTCCGGCCACCTCGGCGCACAGGGCGACCTGCGGAGCCAGGTACACCTCAAGACCACCGAACAAGCCGACTGCCCACTGATGCTGTTCCTTGAAGAAGATGTCGGTATTGAGGTATGCGTTCGGGCCGTCGTACCCGACAAAGCGTCCGCGGCCGAGCCCGATGCTGATTCGGGCAACTCCGGTCACCGGGATGCTTGCCACCACGAACGCGGAGAAGTTCTCCATTGGCCGGTGCTCGTACATCCAGTCCGGCCAGACCGAACCGGTGTCAAGGCCGTGGCCCAGCGGCGAGACGTAGCTGTTGATGCCGAGGTCATAGACGCCCACCGCCAAAGACAGGCGCTGGGCTTCCTCATTGACCAGCCGACGGGCGGCGCGCTCCTTGGCATCAAACATCTCCAGCACGCTGATGCGCTCGCCCCGCCCGCTGATTATCTGGTAGCTGGCGTTCACCACGTAGTCCACTGGCGTATAGGCGTTGACCGCGACCTCCATATACTCAATTGGCGAAACGTGCAGACTGACTCCCCCCTCCCATCCCGGGTAGTTCGACGGTGTCCGCCCTATCGGCCACGTCGCGATGGGTGAGATGGCGAACGAGCCCACCGGCATAACATCCGCGGTCGGAGTATCAAGCAACAGCGTCGTGCGCGTGGACTGGGCCGGCGCGAGACCGGCCAGCGCCAGCAGGACGACAACGACGAGAAGGCGAATCGAGAGTCGAGAATCGAGAGTCGGGACTCGTGAGACGGAAGCCCGCAACTCGCTCCTCGTAACTCGCTCCTCGTAACTCGCAACCCGCAACTCGCCTCTTGCCACTGGAGCACTAGAGCACTTGAGCACTGGAGCACTTCCCGCAACTCGCCCCTCGCCTCTCGCTTCTGCAACCTGCAAACTAGCCCTCTTCATCCTCCCACCTTCCTCGTTCCGCTCTCGCAACTCGTAACGCGTAACCCGTAACTCGCTCGTGCCTTCATCCTTCCTCCTTTTCACTCACAACTCGTAACTCGCAACCCGTAACTCATCGCTCATCACTCATCGTTCCGCTCTCGCCTCTCGCCTCTCGCCCCTACAAACTGCAACCTGCAAACTTCCCCGCTCTTCTCCACTAGCGCACTCGCGCACTAGAACACTTCCCGCCCCACGTCTTACATCTCTCATCTCACATCTAGCTTCTAACTTCGCCCGCATCCCCAGTCTCTGACCCCTGCCCCCCGACCCCCGACACCTGACCCCTCGGGCGCTCCGCGCCCGATGCCGCCTGCCCGCTCGCCGTCGCCCGTCCCGCCAGGCATTCCGTATCCGGCTTATAGCTGCCGACCTGCGCCAGTATCTCGGCGCGAATCCGCTCCCTGTCTCCGCTCCGCACTGCCTCGTCCAAACGTTTCAGGTTCTCTATGGCCATTGCATAGCCGCCGTTCCCCGGGATGCAGGCCCGAAAGATGCGCCGGTTCACCGTCACCGTCGTGCCCTCTTCGGCAGTCAACAGCTCCTCAAAGAGCTTCTCGCCCGGTCGCCGCCCAGTGAAGATAATCGGGATGTCAAGACCCGGGCGCAACCCGGCGTGGCGAATCATCGTCTCCGCCAGGTCCTTGATTCGCACCGGGTTGCCCATGTCGAGGACAAATACCTCCCCGCCCTTGCCCAGCGCCACCGCCTGCATAACCAGCAGCACCGCCTCGCTGGTGAGCATCAAATAGCGCCTCATATCCGGGTGAGTGATGGTGACTGGCGCGCGCCGGGTGATGGCATCGCGGAAGATGGTCGAAACGCTGCCGCGGCTGTCGAGCACGTTCCCGAACCGCACCGCAAGGAACCGGACTCCGCCCATGCCATTCATCGCCATTGCCACGCTCTCGCCAATCCGCTTGCTCGCGCCCATCACGCTGCCGGGATTTACCGCCTTGTCGGTGGAGATATAGACGAAGCTCTCGGCCCCATACTTCACCGCGGCCCCGGCCACCAGATGGCTACCCATAACGTTGGTGCGGATTGCCTCGGCCGGGTGAAACTCGAGAATCGGCACGTGCTTATACGCGGCGGCATGGAATACCACGTTCGGCCGCGCCTCCCTGAAAACCCGGTCGACGTCCGCTTCCCGCGTGACGTCGCCCAGGAACGGCATCACGTCCAGTTTCGGCCAGGCCCGGCGCAGCTCGCTCTCGATGTAAAACAGGTTCGAGTCGTCCCGTTCCACGAGGACCAGCATTGCCGGGTCGAACCGGGCAAGCTGGCGGCAGAGTTCCGAGCCAATCGAGCCGCCCGCGCCCGTCACCATGATGCGCTTGCCCCCGAAAACGTGCTGCATCTCCTCGGGGTCGACCTTCACCGGCTGCTGACCGGTCAACTCATGGATAGTCAGGCGCTCCAGCGCGCCGATGTCCGCCCTATCATCAATCACGTCGGCCAAAGATGGAACCAGCCGCACCTCAATTCCGAGGTCATAAAGCCGCTGCAGCAGCTCGCCGATTGCGAATGTCGGGTTGGAACTCAGGAACACGAACGCGGCCTCGATTCGCCGCCGGGCGACAACCTGTTCGATTTCGTCAAATGTCCCCAGCACCGGCACGCCCTGGCTGACCGTACCCCGGTTATGCTGCTCCGGGTCGATGAAACCGACAATCCGGTAGTCAAAATGCTGGATTCGGCGCAGCGTATCAAGCAGGAAATAACCCTTGTGCGAGCACATCACGAGGATTGCCCGCTTTCCCGTCTTCCGGCGGATGACTTCCCGATAAAAACGTTTGCTGCCGCGGACCGCAACCACTCCGCAGGCGCTCAAAAGCCCCCACGTCACGGCCGACCAGGGATTCAGGCCGGCGAAAACCCGGAGGCCGGAAAGAACGCCGAGCAGGATGGCGGCGGCGATGCTGGGGAACGCGGTGCGCGGAACGTCAACCATCGAGAAAGTCGACCACTTCAACCGGTAGCTTGAAACGAGGAGGCTGAAAGCCATCTGGCAGGCGAGGGCCGCGGCCGCGAACGGCAGCACGCCGTGGGAGTAGTACCGCAGGCCCGACGAGACATGACGGAGTACGGCAAGATGCGTCAGCAGGCTGGCGCCGAAGACAACGACGATATCGCTCGTGACATAGAACAGGGTGCGTTTCCCGGTGGTCGGCTCCAGCAGCGCGCGACGCCTCAGGGCGGCAGGTTCAGGTTGAGGTTTAGGTTGAGAGTCAGAACTCATCGGGTTTCCTTGTCCAGGCCCAAACCTCAGCCTTAACCTGCAGAACAGGTATAGGTATAGGTAAAGAAGAACTCACCGGTTCTCCCACGCCTTTACCTTTACCTCTACC
>CAIVTL010000528.1 GCA_903908785.1 Caldifarciminota bacterium
CATTCTTTCCGCCCTGGCAGATGAGGAACGCGACGCCGGCTTCGGATGCGGAAGCGTCCTGCCCCATGATGTCGCCAATCCGGTGGGTGACGCTGAGACCGCCGGGGACGCAGGCGTTGAGCGGGGCATTGCCCGCTGCTACCGCCGCCGCGTAACCGTCGCAGCCGGGAAAGCCGCAAGCGCCGCAGTTGGCCCCGGGCAGCACGGCCCGAACCGCGGTCTCTCGCTCGTCGACCCGGACTGATAGCTTCAGTGATGCGACCAGGAGCAGGATGGCTATAAGCAGGCCGGCGCCGCCGAGTACGGCCAGCGCCTTGATGACGAGGCCCCAGTCAATCATGCTTCAGATGGTAATCCCGAACAGGTTGGCGAAGCCGAGGAAGGCGAGCGAGATGAGCGACGCGCCGACAAAGGCAATCGGGTAGCCGCGGAACGAGGGGGAGACCGGCGAGTCTTCGAGCCGCTCGCGGATGGCCGCGAAAAGGATGATGGCGAGCGAGTAGCCGCCGCCGACCCCGAGCGCGTAGATGGTCGCCTGCAGGAGGTTGAACCCGTAGTCCACGTTGAGGAACGTGACTGCGAGTATGGCGCAGTTGGTCGTAATCAAAGGCAGGTAGATGCCCATGGCCGAGTAGAGCCCGCGCATGTACTTCCTCAGAAACATCTCGACGAACTGGACCAGGCCGGCGATGACGAGGATGAAGACCGCGGTGCGGAGGAATCCCAGGCCGAGCGGCAGGAGTAGGGCGTGCCAGAGTACCCAGCAGACCCATGCCGCGAGCATCGTCACAAAGACGACCGCCGCGCTCATACCGACCGACGTGTCCATCGACGTCGAGACACCGAAGAAGGAGCAGAGCGCGATGAAGCGCATCAACAGGATGTTGTTGACCAGAAACGCGCCGATGAAAATCTTGGTGAGGCTCATGGGTTAACCTTTGTCGAGTTTGAGCTTGATTACCAGTGCCTTAAGGATGCCGATGAGGAAGAACGCGCCGGGCGGGAAAATCATGAACAGCATCGGCGCGCTGCGGTACCAGGCCGGGGTCACGACTTTGCCGAAGATGGTGCCGGCCGCGAAGAACTCGCGGACCGAGCCCATGACCACGAGCAGCAGGGTGAAGCCGAGCGAGTTGCCCAGCCCGTCGAGGAAGGAGTCGAAGACGCCGTGGTTGTAGGCGAACGCCTCGGCCCGGCCGAGGATGATGCAGTTGACCACAATCAGCGGGACGAAGACGCCGAGCACGCGGTAGAGCGAGGGCTGGTAGGCCTGCAGCGCGTAGTCGATGATGGTGACGAACGTCGAGATGATGATGATGAATATCGGGATGCGGATTGAAGGCTGGATGAACTTGCGCACGAGCGAGATGACGACGTTCGAGAGGATGAGCACGAACGACGCGGCCGCGGACATGCCGAGTGCGTCGCGGGCCGACGTGGTCGTGGCGAGCGTGGGGCAGAGCCCGATCATCAGGATGAGGGTCGGGTTCTCCTTGATGATGCCGGTGGTAAGGTAGGAAAGACGGGAGGGTTTTGTCCGGGTCATGGTTTCAGGTGTTCCGAATACTTGCTGATAGCCTGGGCCACGCCCCGCGCAACCGCCCGGGACGTGATGGTTGCCCCGGAGATAGCGTCAATCGTGCCGCCTTCCTGCTTCAGCGCTATGGCCGAATCAAGCCCGACAAACTGCCTCGCGAACCAGTCTTCGGTCGCCTTCAGGCCCAGACCCGGCGTCTCCTTTAAGCCTTCGGCCGGGGATGCGACCTTAAGCCCGACAATCCGGCCGGCAAGGTCCAGCCCGACCAGCACCGGCACCGGGCCGCCGTACCCGCGCCGGGCTGACCGAATGACGATGCCCGTCTTCGCGCCGGATTGGTTGAGGCCGTACCAGAGCGAGTCCTTGGTGATTTCCTTGAACGACTGCGCGGTCGCAAGCACCTGGCCGAGCGCGGAGTTGGTCGCATCAATCTTCTGCTGTTCAATCTTGGGCTTGGTCATGGCGAAGACCTCGGCCAGGGCGAACCCGGCCACCAGGCACGTGATGAGCAGCGAAACGACCATCCAGGTCCGGCTGTTCATGCTGCTACCTGCCTCTTACGCAGAGCCCCGAACGGGTGCGGCCGGGTCAGGCGGTCGATCAGGGGCGTGGCCACGTTCATCAGTAGAATGGAATAGGAACAGCCTTCCGGGTATCCGCCGTAGAGCCGGATGAGCATCGTGATGAGGCCGCAGCCGACGCCGAAGATGATGCGGCCTTTGGCGGTGATCGGTGAAGTGACATAGTCGGTGGCCATGAAGAATGCGCCGAGAATGATGCCGCCGGAGAAGACGTGGAACCACGGCATCAGGTGACTGCCGGGTAGGACCAGCGCCAGCACGATGACCGTGCCGATGTAGGCAGCGGGAATGCGCCAGTCAACCACACGGAGGATAACGAGAAAGAGCGCGCCCACGAGCAGGAGCAGGGCCGAGGTTTCACCGAGACAGCCGCCGACGTTGCCGATGAAGAGCCGTTTCAGTTCGGCCAGCGAGTTCGCCTGCCGGAGCAGCTCGCTCAGGTTCATGTCCGGGGGCACAAGTTCGGCGGCGCGGCGGACCAGCGCCAGCGGGGTAGCAGCGCTGACCGCATCAAGCCCGGAGAGCGGCCCACCGTGAGGTTTGAGCCAGAGTGTGGTCATGTACGTGGGCCAGGAGACCATCAGGAACGCCCGGGCCGCGAGGGCCGGGTTAATGAAGTTGTGGCCGAGGCCGCCGAAGAACTGCTTGACCACGATGGTGGCAAAGGCGGCGCCGATGATCGGCATCCAGAGCGGGACACCGGGCGGCAGGTTGTAGGCGAGGAGCAGGCCGGTGATGACCGCGCTGCCGTCAAAGGGAGTGGGCTTGCGGCCGAATGCCTTCTGGGCCAGCGAGTCGAAGAGAATCGAAGACGCGACCGAGAGGGCGACGAGCAGGAGCGACCTCGGGCCGAAGAACCAGACCGAGCCGCCAAGCGCGGGCAGCAGGGCGAACACGACCAGCCACATGATGCGGCTGACCGTGGCGGGGGACCGGGTGTGCGGGGAGGCGGACACGACGAAGGTTGAGGTTAAGGTTAAGGTTGAGACCGGAGGCGAACTGGCTTCCTTCACGTTTGCCTTAACCTCAACCTCAGCCTTAACCTTAATCTCATCCTCGTTCACTGCTTGCGCTCCGTGCCTGCGAGTTCGGACTTGGCGTATTTGAATTGATGCACGAGACGAATACGGGCCGGGCAGGCCCAGGCGCAGCACCCGCACTCGATGCAGTCCTTGACGTGTTCGGCTTGGGCGTCTTCCAGCCGGCCGCGTCGGATGAGATTGTTTAGTCGGAGCGGGGCCAGGCTCATCGGGCAGACCTGGATGCACCGGCCGCAGCGGATGCAGTCGTGCTCCTCGAACAGAGTGGCCGCGCGGTCGAGTACCAGCACGCCGGAAGTTCCCTTGACCACGGGCACGTCGTCGGAACTGACCGCGATGCCCATCATCGGGCCGCCCATGATGACCTTGCCGACTTCCGTAGAATAGCCGCCGCAGAAATCTATCAGGCTCTTGACCGGCGTGCCGATGCGGACACGCAGGTTCTTCGGTTCCCTGACTCCGGGGCCGGTCACGGTCATCACGCGCTCGTACAGGGGCCGGCCGAAACGGAGTGCGTCCCGCACCGCGAGCGCTGTGCCGACATTCTGTACCACGCAGCCGACGTCCATCGGCAGTCCGCCGGACGGCACTTCGCGCCTGAGGCAGGCCTTGATGAGCTGCTTCTCTGCTCCCTGCGGGTACCTGGTTCTGAGCTTCCTGACCTTGAACCCGGTCGCCGCGACAGCTGCGGTCATGGCCTTCACCGCGTCGGGTTTGTTGTCCTCGATTGCGATAATGACGTTCTTCACGCCGAGAGCTCCGGCCATGATGGTCGTGCCTTCAACTAACCCGGCTGGCTGTTCCAGCATCAGCCGGTGGTCCGCGGTCAGGAACGGCTCGCACTCGCAGCCGTTGATGAGCAGCGTGTCAATCGGTTTCTCTTTCGGCGGAGAGAGCTTGAAGAAGGTCGGGAACGCCGCGCCACCCAAGCCAACGACGCCCGCGAACCGGATGGTCTCGATTGTCTGCTCGGCCGTGAATGAGGAGTAGTCGCGTTCTGCTATCGAGTCGTCGAGCGTGTCGGCTCCGTCCGAGTCGATGATGACGGTCGGACCGCGCCGGCCGGTCAGCGGATGGGGCAAATCCGCGATGTCGGCGACGGTGCCGGAAATCGAGGCATGGGTTGCGGCCGAGATAAGGCCGCCCGGTTCGCCGATGAGCGTGCCGGTCTTCACCTGGTCGCCCGTCTTGATGACCGGGCGGGAGGGCGCCCCCGCGTGCTGGGACAAAGGGATATAGACCCGCGCAGGCAGAGGAAGCACCGCGACCGGTCTATGTTCGGTGGCTTCCTTGTCTTCACGAGGGTGGATTCCGCCGCGGAAAGTGAACATCAGCGCGCCGGGATTGTAGCGTGCGCCTCCCGACTGTCAAGCAGACGGGCCAGAGGAGAGGTTGAGGTAGAGGTTTAAGGTTGAGACCGGAGGCAAACCCGACTTCTTTGTCTTGATCTCAGCCTTAACCCTAGCCTTCATGGGATTCCGGCCGGATTCCGGCCGGGTTGACAGCAAGCCTTTGCCGTATTACGCTCAAAATATGAGAAACGTGATTATCCTCGCAGTTGCGGTCCTCGTGGCGGCCGGGTGCGGCGGCGCGAAGGCGGCCAAGACCGGTTCGGACAGCGCCGAAGCATGGTTGTCATCCACGATTAACGGGCAGAAGGTCGGCTACTCATTGTACCGGTTCGACCAGTACCCCGGCGGCTACCGATTCGAAAGCTTCATCAAGATGACCGTCGCGATGGCGGGTAAGGAGCAGCGGATAGAATCCCGCTCGGTGGCCAACGCCGGGCCGGACCTGGCGCTGGAGAGTTTCACGTTTACGTTCTCGTCGCAGGACCGCTCGTTCGCGGTCAAGGGTCGGGTCGCCGGCGGCGAGCTGGTGTTTGACGCGCCGGGCGACAAGCAGGAGCGAACCATCAAGCTGACCGGGCCGATTTACCCGGCATCGGCCATCGGCCGCCTGGTGGTGGTCCGCAAGTTCGCCAAGGACTCGACGTACAAGGTGCCGGTCTTCGACGCGGCCGTGATGGGCGTAGTGCCGGCCGAGGTCAGGGTCATCGGTCGCGAGAAGGTGAAGGCCGGCGGCAAGGAATACGACGCGCTCAAGTTCACGACCAAGATGGCGAAGTTCGAGATGACGGCGTGGGTTGACGACAAGGGTATGTCCATTGTCGAAGCGTCGCCGCCGGGCATGAAGTCGGAGCGGACTACTGCGGACCAGGTGCTCAAGGCCGAACCTGAGGGGAGGAAATTCGACGTGCTGACGATGTTCCGCGTGCCGGTGGATACGGAGATTCCTGACGGGGCAAAGGTCAACCGGCTCAAGCTCGAAATCACCGGCGTCAATCCCAAGGACTACGACCTGGTCGGGCCGGGCCAGAAGGTCCTGACCACCAGCCCGTTCGTGGTCGAAATCAAGACCCCAGACGTCCCGACCGAGCCGGTACCGCTGCCCATCACCGTCGAGGCTGAGTTTCTGAATCCGTCGGTCTCAATCCAGTGCGACGCCCCGGAAATCAAGGCCAAGGCGAGTGAGGCAATCGGTGCAGAGAAGAATGCCGTGGTCGCGTCCCGCAAGCTGGTTTCGTGGGTTTTCACGGTTCTGGAGAAACAGGCGACCGCCTCATTCCCCAGTGCGCTCGACGTGCTCAAGACCATGAAAGGCGACTGCAATGAGCATGCGGTGCTATTCGCCGCGCTGGCCCGGTCCGTCGGCATACCGACGAAGACCGCGGTCGGGCTCATCTACATGAACCGGGCGTTCTACTACCATGCCTGGAACGAGGTCTACCTCGGGACGTGGATTCCGGTTGACGCTACATTCGGCGAGTTCCCGGCCAACGCCCTGCACTTCAAGCTGGCCGAAGGCGAGCTCAGCCAGCAGGCCGAGATACTCGGCCTGGTCGGCGCCGTCGGCATCAAGGTCAAAGAGTTCGGTCTCGCCCCGGCCGAATAGCCGGTGACAAAATGCAAGCCCCCGGCGCATCGCGCCGGGGGCTTGCCTGCAGTCGTGGCCGGACTAACGCACGAGGAACACTTCCGCTCGCCCCGAGTGGCAAAGAGAGGTGGATGCGAAGGGCCCCATGTTGGCTTCAGTCCCGAGGTATATGTCAATCCGCTTGCCCCGGATGAGACCGCCTACGTCCTGAGCGTAGAAGACCCCGTCATGGCACGTGTCGCCGCCCAGCGAGACCCCGTCGGCTTCCGGGATGTACAACCTTGCGCCCATCGGGACTATCGACGGGTCAACGGCAACTGACCTGAAGGCAGTCAGGGCGCGGTCATCGCAACCAAGCGGCGCAGCCACTACGTGGCAGTGGTTTCCTGCTTCCCAGTTGGAGACCACTCGGCCGTCACGCAGCAGTGCGCATGACTCCCTGCGGAAGTCCCGGACGAAGCGGTTCGTGAAGTATCCCA
>CAIVTL010000529.1 GCA_903908785.1 Caldifarciminota bacterium
CCCATGCGCCCTTGTATAGGGTTCTGATACCGATGCCGCGCTCGTTCGCGCCGTAGTTCGTTTCGAGGTTGCCGTCATAGAGCGTCAGCCGCTCCGAGCGGTCCTCGTCGTAAAAGCGGGCATCGGCAAAGCTGCAACCGGCGCCGAGCATGCGCTTAAGCTCGGCTTTCACGATTGCCGCCGGCCGGTCGAAATCTGTACTCACGATGAATCTCCTTTTAATCTGACCAACGGAGGAATTCTGGAATTGGACGTTACATTATGCCATCAGGTTGCGGCTTGGCAAGTGGGGAAGGAAGTGGCCTAGTGGTCTAGTGGTCAAGTGGTCTAGTGGTCGAGTGAGAAGACGAGATGCCCGAGCTTGACTTCACGCGCAACGCGCCACAAGATGTAGGAGAGTTGGATACGCCATGAACCTCAAAGCCCGGTACTGCCTGTGCGCGGCGCTCTTGCTGCTGGCCTGTTTGGCGGCAGCAGGGCGAGGACAGTACCTTGAAGACAGTGTGGACTGCGGTGGCAGGTTGGTGTACAGCCTTGCCTACGACCCGCTGGCAAACGTTGTGTACGGGGCGAGCCAGGAAGGTCCCTTCTTCGCCATTTCCGCTGACAGCAACAAGCTCGTGTCGAGCACGTGGTTCGACTACCCGGTGCGGGTCGCCTATGACAGCGTTGACAACAAGGCCTATTGCACTGTCAGGACGGCCGACTACGACACTATCATGGTGATGGATGGCACGACCCACCAGCGGATTGGGGAGATACCACTGGAGTGGGCCACGAGCCCGGTCTGGAATCCGGACAACGACCGCCTCTACTTGACGATGGGCGAGATGAACAAGGTCGCCGTGATAGACTGCAAAGCGGACACGATAGTCACCGAGATACCGGTCGGAAGCGGGGGGGTTGGTGCGGTGCTGAATCGGCGTCACCAAAAGCTCTACGTTCGGAATTTGGACAGCGACGACGTGTCCATCATCGACCTCGTCACGAATCAAGTCATCAAGACGGTAGCGGTGGGGAATTCACCGGACGCAGGTTACTACTGCGATTCCGCCGACAAGTACTATTGCAGTCGCGGTCGCGGAATCGTCGTCATAGATGGTGTCAGCGATTCAACGCTGGGCCTCATACCAGGTCAGCCTCAAGCCGGCATCGCGATGGTCGAGAGTCCCGCGCATGGCGTCATGATGGTCGCAACGGGCGACTCCATTCTGGTAGTGGATACCGACCGCGACTCGTTTGTGTCGAGACTTGGCGTGGGCCGGCAACCTCAGGGGCTGATTTGGAGCCCGGCTACCGACCAGGTATACTGCGCCAACTGGTCCAGCAGTGTGAGCGTCATATCGGGCGACGGTTCACGAGTCGTGACAACCTTGCGCGTCGGAGCTGACCCATTTTGCTTTGCTCTCGCACCTGAATCCCACCGGGTGTATCTGGGTGACTTGAGCTGCCGTTGGGTTTACGTGATACGCGATACTACATCAGGGATTCAGGAGCAGTCCTCGTACAGTCCTTCAGCAGCCGTGCTTGGGGTCCGACCGAATCCGTTCACACGGAGCGTGGCTATTGTCTGGAACACTCTTACGACGGGCGGTCATTTCGCGCGAGTGTATGCGCAGAACGGGGCGATTGGTCAGGGAAGCCCGGGTTCCGGTGGGCGAAGCCTGCTGGGTCTGGGACGGGCGGGAAGGCTGCGGCGCGGATGCGCCGGCCGGCGTGTACTTCATCGAGGCCGCGGGCATCGCCCGCGCCTTGGTCGTCAAGCTGAAATAGGATGCGGAGCGCCGCCTGACGCTCAATCCGTCGGTTTGAGCCATTGCGGCTCGCTTGACAGGAGGCACTGTCGGGCGGTAAGATAGAGATGAGACTAGCTTGATTCGTTCCCAACACATGCGCCTGTTTGTCTGCCTGCTCGCGGCAGTTGTGCTGCTGGGCGGGGGCTGCGCGTTCTATAATACGTTCTACAACGCGAAGGCGGCGTATCGCGAGGGGCTGAAGCTGAAGGAGCAGAATCAGAATACGCAGGCGAAGGCGAAGTTCGACAAGGCAATCGAGAAGTCGGCCGTGGTCATCAAGCGCTGGCCGAAGTCACGGTGGGTCGATGACGCGCTGTTTCTCGTCGGCAAGAGCTATTATCAGGAAAGCCAGTATTCGAAGGCGGTGCGGGAGTTCGACCAGTTGAACCTGGCCTTTCCGAGTTCCGGTTTCATTCCCGAGGGCGAGCTGTACCGCGGGCTGTCCCTGCTTGCCGACAAGCAGTACGGCACGGCCCGCGTGACGCTGGACGGAGTGAGGGCGAAGTACTCGAAGTTCGCCCCGGACGCCGCGTACAACCTCGCAAAGTCGTTCATGGACCGGAAGGAACTGGAGCGGGGCACCGATTCGCTGGCGGCTTTCATCGAGCACTATCCGAAGTCCCGTTTCCGCCGCCCGGCGCTGAAGCTGCTCGCCGACGGTTCGTTCACACTGAAGCGGTACGCTGATGCCGAGAAGTGGTACGCAGTCTACGCGCGGTCGAGCGCGGACCCGAAGGAACGCGCGCTGGCGAAGCTGAAGATTGCCGCTTGCCGGTACGAGCAGGGTAAGTACGAGGACGCGGTCGCCGAGGTCACCGATGTGCTCGGCCGCTACCCGGAATTGGACGACGAGGCGAACTTGCTGCTCGGCAAGGCGCTGACCGAGACGGGCAAGCAGATGGAGGCGCTTGCGGCTTGGGTCAAGGTAAGGGGAACCGGTGATTTCGGGGCCGAGGCCGCGTTCCGCATCGGCAAGCACCACGAGGAGGCGGCCGATTTCAACAAGGCGCGCGCGTACTACGACACGGCCAAGACGCGGCGCGTGGATTCGGACTACGGGGTGCTGGCGGTGAAGCGGCTCGCGTTGCTCGACGCGCTGGCCGCGCGCACGACCGGCAAGAAGACGGGCGGCGACTCGCTGCAGCCGGCGGAGGCGATGTTCCTTGTGGCCGAAGTGAACAACCTGAACCTCGGCGACTACGATAAGGCGCTAGGTCTTTACCAGAGGGTCTACGATTCGTTCCCGACCACGGACTGGGCGGCGAAGGCGCTGTTCGCCAAGGCGTGGATTGTCAGGAATGTGAAGAATGACACCGTCGGCGCGGAGCCGGTACTGAGGCAGGTGATTGCCGAGTTCCCGGAGACAGAATATGCGGATGAGTCGCGGCGCTGGCTCGAGCTGCCCGTGCCCAAGCGCGCGAAGAAGGTCGAAGCGAAGCCGGAGACAACGGCAGCAGCGCCGCCGGCCGGGGCCGGCGAGCCGGCGCAGCCGCCCGGAGTGACTCCCACGCCGCCGGTAGCGCCCGAGTCGTTGCCGGGCGACACGGGCCGGCTGGCCGTTACGCGAGAGCCGGGGATGTTCCCGCGCGGGTCCCACGCGCCCGGCCGTTTCCCGGAGCGACGGGGCGAGGCGGGAGGGTGGGCCGGCAAAGGCGAGAGCCTGGGGACAGGGATCAGGGGTCAGGGGTCGGGGGTCAGGGGACAGGGAGGAAAGGATACGATTCCCGTGCCGAAGCCCGTGCCTGGCCCGGACACGACAGGACACGCGAAGCCGGCTGAGAAACCGGAACCGGTGAAACCGGTAGCGAGGGTCCAGCTTGAAATCGCGCACTTTGCGACGGACTCGTGGCAGATACAGGCCGCGGACACGGCGCGGCTCAGGGCCGATGCGGAATCTCTGCAAGCGCATCCGGACGTGAAGATTGTGATTGTCGGTCACTGTGACCCGAGGGCGAGCGAAACGTACAACCGCGAGCTCGGACGGCGGCGGGCGCAGGCGGTCAGGGACTTCATGGTTGCGGCCGGCGTCGGCGCGGACCGGGTCAGCGCGCGCAGCGAAGGCAAGAAGCGGCCGATTTCCACGAAACCCGATGAATACTGGCTGGACCGGAGAATAGAATTCGAGTTCCGCTGAGGCCGGTGCGCTGTCCGGTTGTGCAAGCCCGCGAGTTGTGCGCGGGCGTTTTCTC
>CAIVTL010000530.1 GCA_903908785.1 Caldifarciminota bacterium
AGCTGTCCTCGTGCTGAACGGGTTCGGGGAGGCGCGCAGGGCCGGTTCGCGGGGCCTGACCGGGCGTGACTCGGCAACAGCAGAGGGCCACCAGTAGGCTTTGAGCAGTGTCCCGGCACCGGCCATGATGGTCGTGGCATCAGGCCCGCTCAGGGAGGCGATTGCCGGACCAGAGTAGTAGCCGTAGCCGTAGTTCTCGGTCCAGAGAGAGTCGAGGTCGGGACTGAGGCACCACAGCTTCCCTTCGCCCGTGCCTGTGGTCACCGTTGCGTAGAGGAAGCCGGCCAAGTCGATCGAGATGCGGGCGTTGATTGCAGCGGAGGCTAGGACCGGCGACGAGTCCATTGTCGCGCCGGTCGTCGGGTTCAGACGATGGATGCGCGTGCCGGATGGGACGTAGAGCGTGCTGTCCGGGCCAACGCCGCAGTTCGAGTACGTGCCGGTCGAAAGGTCGGAGCGGCTCCACAGTTGGGCAAAGGCGGAGTCTGTGTTCCTGAACGCATAAAACAGCCCCCCGTCGCGCTGGCAGTATACCACCTGTCCCGGCCCGACCACGAACGGTATCTCCTGGTCGCCGTCACCCGGTAGTTCCGGCGTCTTGAACAACGTGTGGCCTGTGTGCGCATCAATCGCAATCAGGTACTTGGGCCGGTTGATGCCAAGACCCTCCCAGGCATAGACGACCGAATCCGACATCGCAATCCACTCAGCCCCGGTGTTGGGAATCGGCCGGCTGTTGGTCCAGACCGTGTCGCCGGTTTCCTCGTCCAGCCGGGCGATGCCGTTCTCGGCGCAGGGCGTAATCAGGTCGCCGTCTTCAGCCAGACACCCGCACCAGATGAGACCAAGCGGGCCGGTCCAATCCGACTGCCAGAGGATTTCCCCGTTAGTGACGTCTATGCAGAAAATGGTGTCGTGGCCGGATTCCTTGAAGTTCCTGACGTAGACGCGGCCGTCGCCCATCGCGAACGGAATGAACTTCCCGCCCGGTCGATACAGCCGGGTCCAAACCGGTCGCCGGTGATGATACTGTGACAGACCAGCGGACCCTGCATCGGGCTGAAGTTGTAGCGCATGGTCACCGCGAACGTGTCCCACGTCAGGACCTGCATTGCGATAGTCGCGGGCAGGGTCTGGGCTTCCCAGCGTACCTCGTGCCAGCGCGGGCCGGTGGCGTGCGGGGCGAGACCGTTGTGCTCGTTGTTCCCGCCGACCGTGGCCCAGTCGCCGGCGAGTGCGGCCGAAATGGTGATAACTGAAAGGACGAGGATTGTTCTCATAGACTTCACTCCTTCATCTCAGCGGGTCTTCACGGCTCGGACCGATTCCGAGCCCGTCCTAATGACATAGACTCCGGCCGGAGCGACGACGCCGGATTGGTTCCTACCATCCCAGGGAAGGGGATAGGGACTAGGGGTTAGGGATTGGGGAGGACAGAGGACGCGGACGAGACGGCCCTGTGCATCGTAGATGCTCACGGCGGAAGGCGAATGGCGAAGGGCGAGAGGCGAGAGGCGAATTGTCGTCGCCTCGGTGAACGGGTTCGGTGTAGCGGACAGGTGGCGGCGGACTGGCGCGCGTTCGAGGTCACCGACGCCTGTCGGGTCGCGATAGACCTTGAGCATTGTGCCGCTGCCGGCAATCGCCAGTTCGCAGTCCCCGCCCAAGGCCGGATTCGATGTGCTGACGTTTGGTATCGACTCCACCCAGATGACGGAGAGGTTCGGCGTGAAAGCGAAGAGCGCGCCGTCAGCGTATCCGCCGTTCGTGGCGTAGACCGTTCCGTCCGAACCGACCGACAGGTGCGCGGCGAAGACCGCGGTTGAGTCCTTGATGTACGGCGAGGAGTCAAGAGCAGCGCCGGTCTCGGGGTCGAGCCGGATGATGCGGCCGTTGGCGAGCGCGTAAACCGATGAGTCCGGGCCGCAGGCAAGCTGGGCAAACGGCGAGTACGTGCTGTCTTCCAGCGGGTACACCCAGCGGATGTGCAGGCTGTCGCCCCAATCCTCGACCGCGGTGACGTTGTCGCCGCAGCGGTGGGCGTAGAGCACGCGGTCCGGGCCGACCATGATGTTGCCGTAGGGCGCGGTGCCGCCCGGGTGCGTGTCCTCGATGAATACCGAATCCCTCAGGCGCCCTGTCGCGAGGTCGAACTTGTAGAGCCTGAGCGACCCGCCCACCAGCGCTCCGCCGAAGCAGTACCACATCGAATCCGAAATCGTCACGTCGGCGCTGCCTGAGACCGGCCAGACGCGCTCCGTGGTCCAAACCGTGTCGCCGGTCAGGTGGTTGATGCGGGCAGTGCGCATGCCGTCGAGCGGGAGGACGAGGTCGCCGTTCTCGGCAAAGGTCGCGCTTTCCGACAGGTAGACGCTGACCGGGTACGGACAGCGCCAGATGAGCGCGCCGTCCGCGGCGGCAAAGGCGTAGAGCGTGTCCGGCGCGGAGTTCTGAAGGTTCACCATGTAGACCGTGTTGTCGCGGAACGCGACCGGCATGGTCCGGCCGCCCGAGCCCGGAAAGTCCATGGTCCACAGCGTGTCGCCGGTCGCAAGGTCATGGCAGACCGCTATGCTCGTCGTGAAGTTGTCGCGGTAGGTAACGAGCTTGTCAGCGCAGATGAGCACGGGCTGGCCGAACGAACTTGGGAGCGTGCCTTCCCAGAGCAGGGTCGGCTGGTGCGGGCCGAACATCCTCGACAGACCATTCCGTTGCGGGTTCCCGCCGTGGTTCATCCAATCCTGCGCGCGTGCCGACGCCAGCAGACAGAGCAATACGACCACACCGGTTGTCGCCAGGCTCGGCCCGACGTGCCCGCGAATCTTCGGTTCCATGCTCGATTATAGAACGGCCGCCCGCGCAGGTCAAACCTGAGTCGTCGAGCGTGACGAAGCCCGGCCTGATTGGCGACCGGGCCGCGGGCTAGTGGTTACGGGAGAGCGTGCGCCCTACTTCTGGCACCAGCACTTGTGCTTCCAGGTGTGGCGGAAGTCGCGCGTGACCTTGTAGCACAGGCCGCGCGCAAGGTCGCCGTAGGCTTCCTCCGGGTCCTCGGCGCTGAACGAGAAGTACGAGCCGGCTTTGCTGACCCCGGCAACCGTGTGTTCGGCCTTGCCGGAGTTGCTCCAGAGCGTTACGCCGGTCGCGGTTTCGACCAGCTTGGCCACGAGGCTGGCATTGACCTTGGCCTCGATGCTGGCGAAGCTGAATCCCGGGCCGATGTTGAAGCTCGGCTTGACGTCAGATACCTTCAGGTCGCCGATGAACACCGTGTTGACGTTGTACTTGGCGGCAATGGCCTTGTAGGCATCCGGGCCGAGCGCGGTCTGGCCGATTGCGGCGAGCACCGTCGCCTCGTCGCCCAGTTCTACAATCCTAAGTTCCTGCTGGTCCTCGGTGATGGACTCGATGAACTTCTGGGTGACGTATCCGGTGAGGTCACCTTTGGTATCGGACGCGAATTCGATAAGGCCGATGACCTCGCGCGGCTTCAGGTCGATTGCCGGCGGTACGTAGATGCGTGCGCAACCGCCGAGCAACAGGGCCGCGATGCAGACAACGAGCGGAAGGGGCTTCATCTCATCACTCCTTTACGGTTTCTCTTCAATCGTTATCAACTGGTCGGGCGTCACGTTCCTGAGTACGACTTTGCTCCTTGGGCCGAATCTTACCTCAACTGTGACCGGCGTGCCAGACTTGCCGAGCCCGAAGTGCTGGACCAGCGAGTTCTGGCTCATGGTTCCCTTGCCGCCTTCGACCTCGCGAATCTGGAGGTTCTTGCCCTGTGTGACCGTTACCCGCGCGCCGATGCCTGCCCGGTTGAACTTCCGGCCCACGACCTTGACCTCAAGCCAGTGGTTGGCGCTCTTCGTGTCGTTGCGGAACAGCTTCACGCCGGAGCCGGAACCGACAACAAGGTCCATGTCCCCGTCGTTGTCGAAGTCGGCGAACGCGCAACCCCAGCCGTTGAACACGCGCGTCCCGGAGACCCACGTCACTTCCTGGAAGTGACGATCTATGATTTCCGATGGGTGATCAGCTTCGACAACTGGGCGGTTCATGTATAGAAACGAACGGCGGCCTTCGTAGATGGAAGTGATATAGAGGTCGAGGTTGCCGTCGTTGTCCACGTCGGCCCACGCCGGGTCAGAGTGGGTTTCCTCGTAGCGGATGCCAGTCGCTGACCTGCGGTCAGCGAAGAGGGGAGAAGCGAGAGGCGAGAGGCGAGAGGCGGATGGCAGGAGTTGGTTTTCGTACAACATGGAGCGGTTGGAGAATTCGATGTAGCGCGGGTGGGCGAGGTTGCCGCAGAACAGGTCGAGGTCGCCGTCGTTGTCGTAGTCGGCCCATTCTGAGCCGATGGTATGCCCATAGCAGCCGTTGGCCTCGTCGCCGGCCACGCCGAGTTGCGCCGCCTCGTTGGTGAACGTGGAGTCATGGTTGTTGACCCAGAGGAGGTTCTCACACAGCCGGTAGTTCGAGACGTAGCAGTCCTGATATCCGTCGTTGTTGAAGTCGCCCCAGTTCACTCCTCGGCCGGCAAGGTCAATGCCGTAGGGCGGAATGATGCCCGCCTTTTGGGTCACGTCGGCAAGATAGCCGTGCTGGTTCTGAAAGAGCTGGTCAGGATAGTAGGTGTGCTTCTCCCAGTTCTCATAGTTGGCGCAGTAGAGGTCAACCCAGCCGTCATTGTCAAAGTCTGCCCAGCCCGTGCCCTCGGTCGGGTACGAGTTCCCGGGCCCGCCCGCGCGGTCAGACAGGTTCACAAACCTTCCGGAATCGTTCTTGTAGAACCGGGCCCCGCCTTCTGCACCGGATACGTAAAGGTCCAGCCATCCGTCGTTGTTGAAGTCGGCGAATAGCCCGCCCCGACCGCTGGCCTTGTTCAGGCCCGCGGAGTCGGTGACGTTCGTGAACCCTCGGCCTGAGTCGTTGCGGAACAGGACGCAACCGTTCAGGAGCAAGTCCTGATACCCGTCGTTGTTGTAGTCACCCCACGCCACGCGCGACTCGTGTCTGTCCTTGAGCCCGAACGAGTCTGTGACATCTGCGAACGAAGGCGCGAAGTCCTTGGCTACGCCTGCCTCGGTTTCGAACCATTGGAGGAGTTGCCGGTCGGTCCAGGGCCGGAGGCGTTTGACATTCGAGTCAGCCCGGGCGGTCCAGTAGTCACGCGAGTCACCGTAGAGCATCGTCCAAGCGAAAGCCACCAGCGCTCCGTTGGTGTCGGACTGAGCCAGCTTGATTTCGCCGAGCAGACAAGAAAACGGTGCCCGCGTCCATTCGGAGTTGACGAAGTCTCCTTTGAACTTGTACTCCGCGCCTCCGAGCGACGTTGACGCCTCGTCGAGTCTGCTCTGCGCTATCAGTGCTTCAGCGAGGGCGACCCGAGCCTGGCCATACAGCGGTCCATAGTCGAGGTCCCACTGCTCCTGGGGCTTGTTGGACGACTTCTTTGCAGTGGGCTCGAGTTCGATGGCCTTGCGGGCGTAGGCTTCGGCGGTCTTCGGGTCGAACTTGAGGCGATCAAACAGGGACGCGGCGTAGCGGTAGCGGAACGGGTCGAGGGTGTCATCCGCGACCATCTCAGCCGCAGCCTTGCGCAGGCCGGTGGTGTCCTTCAGCCCGAACAGCGAGCTGAGCATGAACTGGTAGAACGTCTGTCGCCACTCGGTCTTCGGCAGCCGGGTCAGGAACCGGCGAATGAGCGGGACCTTGAGCGTGTCGTTGGTCCAGACCGGGGCGAGTGAATCGTAGAAGGCGTTACCCGTGACTTCGTAGGCGCGGGGCGAGAAGGGGAAGCGCTCCATCAGGAGCCAGCCGACCTTTGGGGCGAGCAGAGTGTCTGAGAGGCTGAGGCCATCCCAGGCGATAGTCAAGGAACGGGCAGTGGTCTCGGCGAGGAACCCGGAGGCCTCAGTGGCAATCAGCTTCTTCGTGGTCGTCAGCTTCAGCGAGTCCTTCTCGTCGCGGCGGTAGAGCGCGTTCCAGCGGCCCGTGATGGCGGAGTCGTCATCAGGGCGGTGCTCAATTACACGATTCCACCAGGCCAGGCTGGAGTCGAACTTGTGCCAATGGTCATAGACCCGGGCAAGGTCGCGCATGTCCGCGACGTCAACGACCTCGCGCAGCAGGCGCGTCCGGTAGTACTGGACAGCCGAGTCGTATTCGCGCCGGGCGAGGAAGGTTCGCAGGCTCGGCTGCGGAACTGCTGACGTGAGCACAGAGAGAATGAGAAGAGTTGCAGTCAATGTAGCCTCCGGTCGGTTTGGTCCTCAGAAGTTAGGCAACATTGAGCGCAAGTCAAGGTTGGAGGAAGACCCGGAGACCGACACGAACGCCACGAAGACACGAAACACACGAAACGGATAGGATGAACCACTGATGGACACCGATAACCGGGCAGATGTCTCCGAGAGAACCATCTGTGTTCATCAGTGTCCATCTGTGGTTAGAGGGTTGCGTCATCCGGCTCCGTGGCTTTGTATCTCGGGATTCGGGGAAGAGCGAACCGCCCGGGAGTGTCCCGGGCGGCTCAGAAACGGCGGAGCAGACTAGACGGCGGCGTTGGGCTGGCGGCTCAGTTCCATGACCGGGCTTGCGGCCCGGCTGCGGACGAGGAGAGTCAGGGAGAAGAGCAGGATTACGACCATGCCCAGCCAGCCGGCCCCGGGCATGTTCTGCCGGAGGCAAATCATGCTGGAATAGCCGACGAACGCGGCGTACATGGCAAAGGTCAGTGGTGCGAGTCGCTGTTCCGATTCGCGGAAGCGGTCCGCGTCGACCGCGGTTGGTTCCATAATCTGGAAGAACAGCACCACAAACAGTGCGGTCACGAACCAGCCGATGAAGCTCGAGAGCGGAATGCCGTGGTAGAAGCCGCTCTGAGTGAAGCTCATCATGTGTCGGCTCATGGACGCGGGTCCGGCCGGCAACTGCCAGAGCGCCATGAGCAGGCCCGCGGTCAGCGGGACGGTTGCGAACGCGCTGATGTCCGAGGTCCGGGCTTTGAGCAGGTAGACCGACGAGACAAAGGTGACGTAGAGCATGCCGTACCAGGTCAGAACCGCGGTCAGCGGCACGGCGCCCGGCAGCATCAGGTCGACCGGCACTCGCAGGTCCTGGGCGCGGTGCAGCCACTGGCTGCCGAAGATGGCGCCGAAATTGGTGCCGAGGTATTCAGCGATGAACGGCAGGGTCATGCCGAGAGCCAGAAACCAGACCGCCCGGCGCGTACCCATGAACGTGAGGCTGTGCATCAACGCGAACGCGGCCAGGCAGTAGACCGGCATCAACTGGACCCAGCCGAGCGTCGGCCGCACCAGGATGTCCGCTGCCATGAAACCGGCAGTGGCGAGACCCGTTATCCAGATACCCCACGTCAGGAGTTTGCTGTGATAGGTGTCCTTTTGCATGCTTTCTCCTTCTGTTTAGTGTGAGAATGGAACGGGCCGGCGTCTGCCCGGCAACTGCTGTGCTTGCCTCGCGGCAATGGTGATTCCGGCTGTGAACGAATAACTCCCATTCCTTCCCGATTTATAAGACCGCCAAGAGTATACCGGGAATCCCGCCGGTGGTCAAACCCGGCGGGATTCGACCGGGCGAGGTGCGTCCACCTGTCACCGGGCCAAGGAGTGTTCGCTTGAATTAGTGATTCAGACTGGCGATGAGCAAATCAAGCTGCCCGCGACTCGGACTCTGTCGGCCGGGCGGGAAAATGAGCTTGTAACTCGTCGCGATTCCTGTTCCCGGTCAGAGCCCACGGTCGCGGAAAGGGGAAAGCAGAAAGTGGAGAACTCCAAGTCGCACTTTGCCGTTTCCCCTTTGTTATTTCCCCTTCTTCTCTTCAAGATTCTCGATGGAAGCCGTGTCCGGCTTCAACCTGTATCCCAGCAGGCTGTCCGTTTCCCTGAACCAGTCCGGCTCGGCCAGCCGGCTTGAGAGTTCCGTGACCCGCCGGCGCTGCGACGCCGCGTTGAACTCTTCGACAAAGGCAACCGCATTCGAGCGCGACCCATTGTAGAATCGCAGGAACAACATCGTTACTATGATTGAAGCGCTTACCCAGTCGTCCGACTTGGCAGCCCAGATTGCTCCGCCCACGGACCCGGCAGTGACGGCGAAGCCAAACAGGCCGGTTGTTGTGTGCCCCGCGTAGACCTCACCTGAGCCAGGAACTACCGACGAGAAGAGCGCAGCGGCAGTCGGGCTGCGGCGCGGTCCTGTCTTCGTTGCACGAATGGCGCTGTCGATCTCAGTCGCGCCGGCCTGGCTGTAGCTTGCGGCCGCCGAAGTAATGTCTCCTTCCTGGAGACGCAACCACCCGATTGCGGATTGGAGGGTGGCGCGGCGGGTCGAATCAGCCGTGAATACGAGGAGGTCAGACAGTTCGAGCTCGGCCATGTCGTACCGGTGACTGCGCACGTAGAACCCGGCCAGGGCCGTCTGGGCGGGCCCGGACAGCTCGGCGCCAAGTCGGGCGGCCGCCCGCAGTTCTTCGGACGCAGCCGGCAGGTCATTGCCCTCGCCCAGGCTCAGTCCGAGCTTCAGACGAAGGAGCCCGGCCGCCGGGCTGCTCGAATCCGATTGGTAGAGCGCACGCCGGAACTCGCGGCTGGCCTCAGCGTTGAAACCGTGCTTCAGCAGCGAATCGCCCAAGGGCACTTCAGATTGCAGATTGCAGATTGCAGATTGACAGAAGAGAATCAGGACGAGGGTCATTGAGGAGAAGGGGAAAGGGGAAATGTCAAAGCACGAAGGACGAAGGACAAAGGACAAGGCGAAGGGGAAAGGGAAAAGGTCGAAGTCGGATTTGGACTTTCCACTTTCGCCTTTCCGGGTTGCTTTGTCATTTCCACTTTCCACTTTCCACTTTCCCCGTGTCCGTGCCGGGCGAGTCCGTGTCCAGCAAAGAGTGGTAGTCGGGTTCGAGCGGGAGCAGGCTGAACAATGAGTCGGCGCGCTGGACGTAGCGACGTTCCCGGAACAGGTTGTAGTCGCGGGTCGCCACGTTGGCGCCGTAGACGTTGCCCGCGTAGAACAGGGCGGTGAGAACCCCGAAGATGGACACCTTCACGCGCGTGCGGTCTCGCAAGGCCGGCTCGGCCGCGAAGAACCACGTCACCATGCCGGTGCCGACAACGGTTATGAACGAGTACGCTCCGTCCCCGGCTCGACCGGAGTAGACCTGCCCGGCGCCGGGAACAACGATTGAGAGGAGCGTGCTTGCGAGTCGGGAACGGCGCGGGATGTCGCGGCCGTCCATGGTGGAAAGCTGCTGTGCCGACGGATCGTCACCAAGAGCGTCGAGGGCGGACGCGCCATCGGCGAACCGGTGTTGCTTGAAGAAGGTCCAGCCGCTGAGCGTTTGTGCCTGACGGGTAAGCGGTGCTGACACAACTGAGTCCAGCGCTGCTCTGGCCTCGGGATACCGCGCCTCGGAGAATAGGGTCCGTGCAATTCCATAGCGGCCGAAGTCGGTGAGCGATGAGCGATGAACGCTGAACGATGAACCAGAATCAAGGACTGGGGCCGGAGCCAGGTCGAGGAAGGCCCGGCGCGCACCGGGGAAGTCTGCCGCGCGCAGATACGACTCGCCGGCCATCAGTCCGGCGTAGCCGCTCAGCCCGGATGAGCCGGCAGTGAACCGGACCCGCAGGTACTCGGCTGCTGCTTGTTTGTACTCGCCGGACGAATACAGGAAGTCGGCGAAGCTGCGGCTCGGGCCCGGCGGCGCGGAATCGGACGACGGGAGACCGGAGGCAGGGGACTGGTGCACCGATACGCTTGCGCCAGGTTCATCGGTCCGCGTGCGCCACGCGATGTGGTTCTCGACCGGGTCCGGCATTCTGTCGCCGACGATAGCCCCGGTATAGTAGCTGTCGTAGTATGACCAGGCGAACGTGTTGCAGCGCATCAGCCGGTCCGCGCCGATGACGACGCCCGGCAGGAATCCCTGGGAGCGGATTGCGGCCTTGGTGAATTGCGAGCAGGTCGGGGAGAAGTTGCAGATGTTCTGGCCCTGCAGCGGTGAGAGAACCAGTTTGTAACCGCCTATCAACCACTCGCCGCTGACCGATAGCGGGTCGTACCCGGCGAAAGTCGCCCCGACGAGTGAGAGGATAAGGATTGCGGTTCTTGCCAACACGGGTGAGTATAGCTGTCGCCGGCCTCTAGTCAAACCGACAGGGGTTGATTCCGACTCTCTCGCCGGCTACACTCAGACAGATGCGAACCGTGCTTGGCTTCTGCGCGGCAGCCGTCGCCGCGACCTGCGGCTGGGGCTACACGTTCGAGCGCGCCTACGGCACGCCCGCACAGGAGACCGGCGTCGGCATTGTCGCGCTGGATGACGGCGGTTTCCTCGCGGCTGCGGCAACCGAACCCGAGCCGGGTTGGTCAGGAACTCTCCTGGTTAGAATAGACGGCCGCGGTGAGCAACTTTGGGCGCGAACCATCATTGACTCCAACGTGGTCGCGATTCCGAACGCTATCGCCGGTGACGGCGTTGGCGGGTGCCTGGTTGTAGGCAAGCGCAGGTCGGAGCGACCGGACTGGGACATGTTCGCGGTCCGGTTCGATCCCATGGGAAACCCCGCATGGTCAGTGACGTGGGGCTTGGAACAGACCAGCGAGGTGGCAACCTCAGTGTGCAGGACGCAGGACGGTTGGGCAGTTTGCGGATTCACAGCGGAAAACGGCCAGGACGACGTCAGACTGGACCGGCTCAGCGAGTCCGGCGCCAGATACGGAACTGTCATCACCGGCACCGACCAGCCGGACTACGCGTATGCGGTTGCCCAGACCGCTGACCTTGGACTCGCAGTCGCCGGTTCGACGTTGCGACCGGGCTCGCGTTTCAGCGACGCGTACATCATCCGGACCGACCTTACCGGTCGGGTGCTCTGGACCCGTAGCTTCGGAGACTCGCTCTGGGATGAAGCCCGCGCCGTGGTCGAGACGCCCGAACACAACATTGTTGCCGCCGGGTTCTCATCTTCGTATGGAGCGAGCATGGATGCCTACCTGTTTGCGACCGACTCCGCCGGTTCTGGTCTCTGGCACCGAACGTACGGTTTCGACGGCAGCGACCGGGCGTTCGGGCTGTGTGTGGCGCCGGACCGCGGGTTCCTGCTTACCGGGGAGAGCTTCGCGCCGGGCAACGAGCACTCCGACGTGTGCCTCTTCAGGACCGACCCGGCGGGCCTGCTGCAGTGGCAGCGGTTCTACGGCAATGTGGGCGATGACCGCGGCGCGGCCGCGGTCTCGCTTCCCGACAGCGGGCTTGCGATTGCCGGCACAACGTGGAAGGACAGCACGAACAAGTCTGACCTGTATGTGCTGCGCACCGGTCCTCTGGGTGAGATTGGCCTCGCCGCAGTCAACGGCTATCTGCCGGGAAAGGCCCTGGCCAGCCCCAATCCGTTCCGGACCTGCGTCCGCTTCACCGGTGGCGTAGACAGAGCAAGAAGCTCTGTTCGTGTCTATTCGGCTGACGGACGGATGGTCCGCGAACTGCGCGGTCAGGCTGCATTGCAGTGGGACGGTCGAGACACGGCCGGACAGCATGTCCGGCCCGGAATCTACTACGCCGCCTTGCCGTCCGGTGTCGCAAAGCTCGTGAAGTCGGAGTAAGATCGTGGAAAGGAAACAGCGATGCGCTGCCTTGTAACCGGCGCCGGCGGACTGTTGGGGACCGAACTTGTCGAGTTCCTGCGCCGCCAGAACGAGGACGTGGTCGGCTGGGACCTGCCGAAGCACGACGTCACCGACGTCGAGAAGACCATCAACGGAATCCACCAGGTCGGCCCCGATGTCGTCTTTCACCTTGCCGCACGGACCGACGTGGACGGCTGCGAAGACGACATCGCCGGGGCAACGAGCGTCAACTTCCAGGGCGCGTGGGCGGTGGCGCTGGGGGTCGAGGAACTGAGTCGGAAACTCATCTATGTTTCAACCGACTACGTCTTCGACGGCCGG
>CAIVTL010000531.1 GCA_903908785.1 Caldifarciminota bacterium
GCTCATGCTCGGCGCGCTGGCGCTGCGCGCCTCGGACCTGCGCGCCGACCCGCCCCCGGACCTGAGCTGGAGCTTCGGACCCTACACTGACGAGGCGCTCAACACCTACTCCGCGCGCAACATGATTCTCTACGGGCACTGGCGCGTGGACGACTTCTTCCCGCTGGTCGTCTATCCTCTGGTCAACTACCTGACCGTGCTGGTCTTCAAACTGCTGGGCATGGGATTCGTCCAGGTGAAGCTCCTCTCGCTGCTGGCCGGCGTCGCCTCGGTCCTGGTCATCTACCTGCTGGTCAAGGAGGACGCCGGGCCTCTTGCCGGGCTGCTGGCCGGGCTGGCGCTCGCCACTTCCTTCCCACTGACGATGTACGGCCGGCTCGGGCTGGTCGAAACCGTGCAGATTCTCTTCCTGCTGCTGACCGGTCTCTGCTACGTACGCGGGCTGAAGCGTCCGCGGCAGATGGGTCTGGCCGGGCTGCTCGGCGCATCCACCATTCTGCTCGTGAAAGTCTCCGCGGCCTTCATCGCGCCGGTGCTGGCTGCCGCCGTCGCGGGGGAACTCTTCGCCGCCCGCAAAGACCGCGCCGCCACCAAGGTCATGCTTCGCGGAGTCGGCTGGGGGCTCGCGGGCATCGGCATCGCGCTCGTCGCCTGGCTCGTCATCGTGTTCCTGCCCCACCGCGCCGACTACTTCCAGTATGTGCTGCGCCACTCGCTGGAATCGCCGGCCGGACATCCGCAAGGGCTCGTCGCCTACCTACTTAATACCTTTACGGTCGGCGTCAAGTCCCGACTCATACCGCGCCTCTCCTGGGTCGCGCTCCTTGGCTTCCTCACACTGCCCGTGCTCGCGGCCGGCCGCCGACCGGCCCTGCGCTACTTCGGCCTGTGGTTCGTGCTGGCGCTCTTGATGCTCGGGTATATGAACTACCGCCCGGACCGCTACGAACTTGTCCTCCTGCCCGCGCTGATTGCCGGCTTCGCCGTCGCCCTGGCCCGAGTCATCGAAACCGGCGCTCTTCTGCCGCCGCTGCGGCCGACCATCCTGAAGGCCGGGCTCTACACGCTGTGGCTCTGGATAGTCATCACGCAACTGACGTTCTACACGAACGGCTTCTGGGGAGCGCTCCGTCCCCGTGACGAATCCGGCCTGCTGGTCGCCACGCTGGCTATTGCCGCGGCAGCCGGCATCGTCAGCTATGCCACTGCCCGGGTCGCCCGAAACGGGCTCAGCATTCGGCCACCGGCAGTACGCGTGGCCGTCGCTCTCGTCCTGCTCCTGCTCGCGGTGCGGCTCGACCTCGCCCAGTACTTCCGATGGTTCGGGACGCGCACGCATGTCATGGTGGAATCCGGAGCCGACCTGGACAGAGCGCTGCCGGCCGATGCGGTTCTAACCGGGAACTGGGCTCCGGCGCTGCTCGCCGCGTCAAAACGACGCGCCGTACCGATGACGGACTGGGCGAATGCGGATGACCCGGTCGGGCGATTCGGCGCAACGCATCTGGTTTCCATCGAGAACGGGTTCGACTTCAAGCTGTTCAGCCGGCTCTACCCGGACCTGATGTCAAAAGCCACCGTGTTCAGACGGTATGAGGTTCGGGGAATGCCGCTGCTGGTCTACGAACTGCCGAAGCGCGGCGAATAGCCGCTACTGCCGAAACCCCGCCGGCAGCTACTCGAAAACCGAGATAGAACCACGACATGCCAAGGAGCGAAAGTGGAAAGGGGAAATGGCAAAGTGGGAACCCGAATACTCACAACTCGTAACTCGTAACTCGCAACCCGCAACTCGGTCGCCGGGTGACTACTGCTGTCCGGTGACCCGGAACTCGACCCGCCGGTTCTTGGCCCGACCCGCGTCAGTGTCATTCGCGGCGATGGGTTGCGTGTCCGCGTAGCCATGAGCGGTCAGCCGCTCCGCCGCGATTCCGGACTTGGCCACCAGGTACTGCTTCACAGCCTCGGCCCGTGCCTGTGACAACTCCCAGCCCGACGGGTATTGAGTACCGGTGGTCTCGCTCGGGTCGGTGTGCCCGGCCAATTCAACGGTGACAGCCGGGTTGGCGCTGAGCATCTCGCCGGCCTGGGCCAGGACCGACTCGAACTCCGGCAGGATGTCCGCCTTGCCGGATTCGAAACTCACACTCTGCAGGCCTGCGTGTCCCACGGCCGGCGAGGCCGGCGGTGCGGTTCTCCGTTGGCTCCGGACCAGGTAGAAATCCCGGTTCGTAATCCTGCCGGACTCGACCTTCACCGTGCACGTCTGCGCGACATAGTCGTCCGTCGGCCCGGACGCGGTCAGGTAGTACTGACCAACCGGAGTGTTGCGAAGCGCGTAGCTGCCAAGCTCCGCATCGATGCTCAGCCCGCCCTGCAACGGTCCGCGATACGCGACGTTGCCGCCTATCGGCTTGCGCGTTCCCGCGTCGAAGAGCACGCCCGTCATGCTGCCGAACGCCAACGGACTTAGCGCAATGATTGCCGTCTGCTCACGGTCTCCGACAATCTGCATCGTGTCGGCCCGCGAGACGTAACCGGAACGGTAGGTACGGATGACGAGGTCCCCGGCCGGCAGTCGGGTCAGTTCCAGTGCTCCCGAGCGCCCGGTCTCGCCTTTGTATGACATGGCCCCGCTCGTGCTGACGCCGGCTGCGAGCGGCAGCAAGTTCGTGGCGTCGACAACCTTCACGCTGACGCTGCCCAGCCCCTTCCGCGGGATTGCCGCCTCCAGCCCGATGCGGTGCGACATCCCGAGCCTGCCGTACGGAGTAATGGCGTAGTCGAGACTGAGCCCACCAAGGTTGACTCCGAGACCCGCGGTCAGCCCGCTGAGCCCTCCCAGCGTGCCGTTGTCCTCCGGGCCGGTCCGATAGCCGAGCCGGACCGCGAGCTCAGGGACCGGCAGATACTCGGCGCCGGCATGAACCGCCACCCTGTTGTCCATTGGCAGAATCACGTCCAGCACGACGTTCACCGGGCCGGACGTCAGGCTGGCGCCGACCCCGGCTTCTGTCGGCATGTCCTCAAGACCCTGGCCGTAGGTGGCTGTGCCGATGTTGCGCCCGGTCACGCCCAACCCGAGGAACGGAAGCGGCTTGCAGGCGAACCCGACGTCCGCCGCCCCTCCGTACCCGCCCGAAGTGTACAGGTTCTGATAGAAACCCTTCAACGCCGCGCCGAAGTGGTAGTTCCTCGCGACCGTGAAGCCATAGCCGGCCGACAGCACGCCGCTCCAGGTCCGGAAGGTATCGCCCGGCACGTTGGAAGCGTCCCAGAACTCGATTCCGGATTCGTCGCTGAACACCAGCCCCAGGCCAAATGCACCCGACCCGGCAGGCAGCGCCGTGTGCACCAGCTCATCCTTGATGCCCGCAAACCACTGGTTGTGCGAAAACGCAAAGCGCTTGTCCTCGACCCGCCCCAGCCCGGCGGGATTCCAGAAGATTGCGCTGGCGTCATCGACCGCGCCGATTCCCGCTCCGCCCATCGCGGCGAGGCGCGGCCCCTGGTCAATCCTGAGCACGGACATCACCGAGACACCCGGTTGCCCTGACCCGAAGACACCCATGAACACAAACAGGCAGGCGATGCTAGCAAGACTCATGCGACTCCCGGTCCCTGCGCCCGGCATTCTGCAATCTGCATTCTGACTTCTGACTTCTGACTTCGCTCCTCCGCCATCATCCCCTACTCCCTTGTCACCACGAGCTTCTTGCGAATCCGGTCGGTCTTGCCCTGATGCACGAAGTCCAGGACGTACTCGTACGTCCCAGGCCCGACCGGCTGGCCGTGGTCATTCTCCGCTTCCCATCGCACCAGATGGACCCCGGCCGACACGTCCTGCGGGTCCGTAAACACCCGACGCCACACCCTCTCGCCTGCCCGAGTGTAGACCGTCAGGCTGACCTCCTTGCCGACGCCCGGCAGTCCGATGACAAAAGCGGTGCGGATGCTAAAGGGATTCGGGTAGTTGTGAACGGAGAAGACCGGAACGATGGTCAGATTCAGAAGCGCCGTGTCGGCTGCCGCTGAGTCATTGCCCACAAGCCCGGCCACCACGAACGTTCGTTCGGTAAGCAACGCGGGGTCGCCGACCAGCGCGGTCGGCGTTTGGACATTGAGCGAGAACCAGCGTTGCGCATCCGGCGCGACGTACCCGAGGTCGGGCGTTCCGTCCCTGTCGGTATCGGTCAACAGATTCGCGCCGGTGGAATCGCGGAGTTCAACGTTCCACCCGGCCGGCTCAACTGGTTGCGCGACCTCCACGACTCCTCCGGTATCGCCATCAATCAGGACATGAAACTGGAAGGTCTTGCCCTCGCCGACTTCTAACTGGCCGGTCTGGTCCGGCCCAATGTGCAGTACGGCCTGCCGGACTGCCCGCACCGAAGAAGTGACCGAGTCGTTGGCCCGATTCGCATCACCGGTCAGCATCGTAGAGCAACTGACAACCCAGTGGCCTGACGCCGCCACCCACGGTTCGAACGTCAACTCGCTGGTCGAATCAGGCAGCAGTGTCTGCTGCACGGTCGTGGCGCGGCTGTAGCTGGTGCCGATGCGAAAGCGGACATCGAAATGCCGCTCGGTCATGTTTCCGAAGTTGGTCACTCTAGCCCGAGGGACCACTGTATCCCCGGTGCGGATCGTGCCGACCGGCTCCACAATCGCAGCCGCGCCGACGTCGTGCACCGGCGGGCCGACGACCACGACCGAATCCCGGATAGTATCATTGCTCGGATTCTCATCCCCGACCAGCCCGGTGAAACACAGCACCGGCAGCACCCCGACCGGCATTGCCGACCACACCGGAAACGATACAATTGTCGATTCTCCACCCGCCAGAAGCACGGACGTGGACTCCCTGTACAACGACCCGACCACCATGGTCACCGGGAAGTTCACACCAGCCGTGTCGAAATTGCGCACCAGCGCCTCCGGCGTGACGACCGCCCCCGAATCAACGGTGTCGCTAGGCGCCAGCACCGCCGACACACCCACATCCAAAGACTGCACCGCCCCGACCCCGCCGAGTCCTCGTCCGTGTCCGTCAGTGTCGGTCAGTGCTCGTCCCCGCTCGGACGACCCAGTCCGAGCCAAGGCAAGCGCCGCCCCACAGACAAAAACCAGGGCACACAGCACCGCGGCGGCTCGCAGCTTTGCGTTACTCACGACAGGATTCTATGAACGCTTCAGCCCATGTCAACACTCGACTGCCCGCAGACCTTACACTTTCTTCGCTTCGGCGAGAAGAGCGCGGCGAATGCAAAGAGCACGGTCGCCACAATCACGATGGCCGCGCCTGACGGAATGCCAAGCGCGTAGGAAACGACGAGCCCGACAACACAAGACACGACGCCGGCAATCCACGACAAAACGAACATCATCCCGTAGCGGTTCGTAAGCTGGTATGCGGTCGCGGCCGGCGTCACGAGCAGCGCTTCAACCAGGATGATGCCGACGGCCTTGAGCGACACGACCACGGTCAAAGCCAACAGTATAAGAAGAAGGGCGGCGAGCGCGCCGGTTGGCAGGCCGCTCGCCTCTGCCATCTCTTCATCGAAGGTCAGGAACTTGAACTGCCGGTATAGCAGTCCGATGACCCCGACCACAACCAGACCCAGTGTCGCCATCAGTACCAGATTGCCCGCGCTGACACCGAGCACGTTGCCGAACAAGTATCCGTACACGCGGGCATCGTACCGCCTCATCAGGCCGATGAACAGCACTCCGAGCGCCATCGCGAATGCGAAGAAGACGCCGATTGCCGTGTCCATTCTCAACTGCGCCTTGCGGCCCGCAACCTGAATCAGCCCGGCCGTGCCAAGACAGAAGAGCACCGCCGCGAACAGCGGGTTGATGGTAAGCAGGAATCCCAGCGCCACCCCGCCGAACGCCGCGTGCGCCAGACCGGACCCGGCGAACGCCATCCCGCGCAGCACGACAAAGACCCCGATGAAGGAGCACGTTGTGCCCACGATTACCGAACTCAGCAGCGCCCGTTGCATGAACCCGTAGTGCAGGAAATCAAGCCCAATCATCAGTCTACAGTTCCCAGTGTCCGGACTTCTGCACTTTGACTTCTAGCTTCTAGCATCTGACTTCGCCCGCTCCCGGTGCTTCTTCCGACGTCCGCACTTCTGACTTCTTACATCTAGCTTCTAGCATCTGACTTCGCCCGCTCCCCGGTGCTTCTTCCGACGTCCGCACTTCTGACTTCTTACATCTAGCTTCTAGCATCTGACTTCGCCCGCTCCCCGGTACTTCTTCCGACGTCCGCACTTCTGAC
>CAIVTL010000532.1 GCA_903908785.1 Caldifarciminota bacterium
GCGCGCTCCCAAAGGTCACCGGAACGGCAAGAACCACGATAGCCAAGCGCAGACAGAATGACACAATCGTCTCCTTTTCGCAGCACCCGGCCTGCGGCAGCCGGCAGTTAACGGCTCTCAACGACTTCCCCACTGCTCCTCACCTGGTGAACACCACCTTCTGACAACTCGTGGCCGACGGCTCAAGGCCCACAGTCCGCACGAAGTAGACACCGGGGCTGAAGCCGCTCACATCATTCGCGCCGGGCCGCAGCGCAACCACGTGCCGTCCTTCGACGTCCAGCAACTCACTTCTCGACTCTCGCTTCTCGACTCTCGCCTCCGGCAGCCACAGCACCCCGCGCAGGACCGTGGCGACACTCGGCATTCCTCGCTCATCGTTCATCGTTTCCTCTACGCCCGGCACGAACGGCACGACCCAGAACGGCCATTCTGTTGTATCGGCGTGGTTGTGCGTTCCGAGCCAGAACTGCCCCTCATGATTCCCGACAACAGTGAACCTGACCGAATCGAAGACGAAATGACTCTCTTCTCCGCCCTCCAGTCGGAAGAATACTGAGTCCCTGTAGACGATCCTGTCGCGGGCAGTGTCTGAGAATACGACCACGATGAAGCCGGAAACGCCTTCGGCGCCGTAGTTCTTCACGCGAACCCACGGGTAGAATGTTGTGAACGTGTCAACGGTGTCATGAGGCATTTCGACACAGACGATACCGATGTCGCCCTGGACCAAATCCACGACGCGGAAGGTGACCTTCTTCACGTCGTTGGTTGAGTTCTGGTCGCCTTCCATGTAGACCGAGCAGGCTGCGGTGTAGTAGCCCAGGACCGAGAACTTGATGGTCGGGTAATCGATATCGGCCGAGTCGCCGGGGCTGAGCTGCACCTGAGTTGACTCGGTGTAGACTGCGGTGCCGCTTAAGTTCCGGATGATGAAGTACGCCCGGAACGTGGCCGTGTCATCGCCGTTGTTGCCGACGCGCCCGCTCGGGGTAATCGTCTCCGTGGTGTCGACAACTCCGGTCGGAGCCAGCACGGCGCGGGCGTCCACGTCCTCGGATATCGTGCCGCGCACTGTGAATGTATCGAGCGCGATGTTGTTCTCCGGGTGCAGGTCGCCGGCGACAGGTGCGATAACCGTACACGCCCAGATGCCCGCTTGTGTAGTGCACGGGTCAGGTGCCGTGACCACCCTGGCGCCGCCGGCAAGCAGGGTGATTCCGCGTGCCGTGCTATGGTACTCGCCAATCGTGAATTGCACGTCGAAGGTCGTGGTCACATCGCCGAGGTTCCAGGCCCGGCACTGGGGGTAGAAGAACAGACCGGGGTCGAGAATCGTGTCCGGCGGCGGCATGATAATCTGAGTGATTCCGATGTCCTTGACCCGCACGAGGAATCGCTGCCGGAACGTGTCGTTCTGCGGATTCGTGTCGCCCGGGCAGTGAACCCACGCAATCGCAGTCATGCTGTCGCGGCCGCGAGGAATCCAGCCCTCGAACGCGAGCGTCTCAGTCGTCAGTGCAGGCATGTTGAGCCCGACTATGCTGTCGCTATAGGGGCTCGGCTGGCCGTCGTCAATCGTGAAGAACGCGCTGACGTTGTCCGCCGGTTCGTTGCTCAGGTTGCTGATGACCACGCACGGGATGATGGACTGTCCCGAGTCGACCGCGCCGCTTGGAACCAGAATCGTGTCAACGCCGACGTCCTGGCCCAGGCCGACCGAAGGCAGAAGGCAGAAGGCAGAAATCAGAATGCAGAACTTCATCAGACCTCCTTTGCGTCTGTCACCCCGACCGAAGTGGAGGGGTCTTGAGCACGCCTTTGTCACCCCGACGCCTAGGAGGGGTCTCGCCTGAGGGGACGAGTCCGCAGCCGAGATTCCTCGCTTCGCTCGGAATGACATGGGGGGCTACCTTTGTATGACGACCTTGCGGATGGTGACGGCCGACGGCTCACGGCTTACGACTGGCGGCTCGGACACGACGAAGTAGACGCCGGACTTCGGGTTCAACACCCTCCGCCCCATCGCGTCGAACACGACCACGCCTGCCGGCAGCGCGCGCAGAACCGTGGCTTGCAGCTTGTGGCTTGGGGCTTGCTGTCTGCTCTCTTCGACGCCGACCAGCTCAAGCGGCACGAACTGGCATATGACCGGGTTGTCTGTCGCCGGGCCCTCGCTAAGCACGAACGGCCCTGCGACCAAGTCCTGCAGGTAGGTCATGTTCAAAGTGTCCTGGCTCACGAAGCTGATGGCGCAGGGATAGCGACACGAGGTCGTGTCGCGCGGAGTGACCGGCTTGCCCGGCAGCCACGTAACGCCGTTGTCAGCCGAGGACGACACCCAGACGCGGCAGCGCACATAGTCGGTCAGCGGCTCTACGTTCATCGAATCGTGCTGCTCCCATACAACGTGGAGACGGCCGCGCGTATCCTCGGTCATCGTCGGCCTCCCGGCGTAGAGTCCGGCCAGCTTCACCGGCCTCGTCGGCAGCAGTTCGGCTCGATGGACCTCGTTCCAGTTCGGGGTGTTGGTCTCGCACCAGTGCCAGATTTCGGAAATGTAGAAGGTCGCCGTATCGTGAATCACCGGGAAGACGGCGACGATGAAGTGCAGGCGGCCGAGGCGGTCGAAGAACGGGAGGAGAGACGTGTGGTGGAAGCTGGTTGCGGTATCGCCTCCAAACCCGTCAGGGGGTGTCAACTCGACGGGCTCAGCCCACGTGTTGCCGCCGTCTGACGACAGGGCGTAGTATCCTGGGATTGTCGGATGGCTGTCCGCAACGGCCCACGTCAGACAGACCCGCTGGTTCACCAGCGAGGCCGCGATTGCGTGACTCGGAAATCCGGGGCTCGGCTCAAACGGCCCCTGCAGGAAGTCGAAGTTCGGCCAGTCACCCTGAGGAATCCGACCGTAGTAGAGCGAGCCCCCCGGGGACATTACAGCGAGGTGGATGGTTCCGTCCTGGCCCACGGCCAGCGCCGGCCATTGCGTGTAGCCGAGGACCGGCTCACCGTCGGCGTAGTCGAAGATACCCGCGCCCGGTGCCACGTCTTTGGCGACCTTGGGCGTCACGCCGCCGGTGCCGGCGTAGTGGCAAGCGGTGATAGCCACTCCGCTCGCCGGGTCGGCGTCAATGTTGCCATATCCCGCGCGGTGCGTGAATACGTTCACGCCGCCCTGCATGTGGTCAGGGTCAATCCAGTTCCAACGCCGAGTGGCATAGTCGTAGTAGTTGTAGCGCATGTCCCGGTCATCGAACGTTGTGCCCGAACTCGCGGTCGAGTACATCCAGCCCACGTGGATGCCGTGCTCGGGCGCGTTGACACACCAGCGCAGCGTCGGCCCGTTGCTGAACCAATCGTAAGTCGTCCCACCGATGGTGTCCACCCGACCGATGTAGCCCTGCGCCGTTGCAAGCGCCACGGCGCCGACAAGGATTCCCAGGAACAAGGCTGCACTCTTCATCTTTCCTCCCTATCTCGCAATCGCAACCTTGCGAACGTGAACCGCATTTTGTGCATCTTTCTCCGTCACGAAGTACACGCCAGGCTTCGGGCTCAACACCCTCCGCCCCATCGCGTCGAACACGACTGCGTCAGTCGGCAGTCCGCACAGGACTGTGGCCGTCGGCTGTAAGCTGTAAGCTGTCGGCTGTCGGCTCTCCTCTACGCCCACTTCCGGCAGGACCTCGAAGCGTATCTTGCTCACGTCGTTAGTGTGGTTCTGGTCGCCCGGCAGGCAGACTGAATCGATGCCTTCATACTGTCCGGGCACCTGGAATACAACGGCAGGGAACCAGTGGATGTAGGCGGTATCCGGGAAGAAGACGTGCAGCGACTCGTAGTACTCGCGATTGCCGCCCACACGGACGAGTTCAACATACTCCCAGAGCGAATCCGGCTCGAGACTGTTGTACCCCTGCCACGTGCCGGGAATCACGGTATCACCCACATGCATCGGCCAAGGTCCATCAAAGGTCAGGTATCCCGCACATGCGTCACGGTTTATCGTCCCGCGCGCGGTGAACGTATCGCACAGGACGTTGTTCTCCGGATGGCAGTCTCCAGGCACAAGTGCAGCTACTTCAAGCACCCAAGTGCCCGGCTTGGGCGTCCAGGAGTCCGGTGCGGTCACGAGCGTCGCGCCGCCCGCAATCAGGTTCAGGTTCCGCCTGGCCTCATAGTCTGGCGGCACGGGGACAGTGTCTATCCGCCAGACGCAGAACCGCACGTCGAAGTTCAAGGAGACGTTGCCGTAGTTCCAGACCCTGGCCTGGCACCTGAGGACCGCGCCGGAATCGAGCGTGGTGTCCGGCGCCGGGTTGGTGATCTCGGTGGCCGCGATGTCCTTGACCCGGACGAGGAACTTCTGCCTTGCCGTGTCGTCAGCCGGGAACGTGTCGCCTGCGCACTCTGTCCATGCCTTCGCGTCCATACTGTCGCGGGCGGGCGGAATCCAGCCGGTGAACGCAACGGTCTCGCGCGCGCCGGGCTGTAGACCTTCGAGCCACAGGCTGTCGCGGTAGGGTGGCGACCCGCCCCAATCAATTGCCACGTGCGCCCACAGGTTTGCCGTGCTGTCGCTGTAGTTGGCGACGACGCAGCGGGGAATGGTGATTTGGCCGGAGTCAATGGTGCCGCTCGGAGCCAGGATAGTGTCCACGCCGACGTCGAGGCTCGCATAGGCACTGGCGGCCAGCACGAGGGTAACAACGAGTGCTCTCATCATGCCTCCTTACCTCTGCAGGATGACCTTGCGAATCCTCCCTGACCCCTGACCATTGGCCCCTGCCCCCTCCGCGAGGAAGTACACGCCGGGCCTCGGGTTCAAGACCCTCCGTCCCATCGCGTCGAAGACGACTGCGCCGGGCGGCAGGCGGCGCAGGACAGATGCCCCGCTATTCGCCATTCGCCTTTCGCCATTCGCCTCTTCATCGACGCCGGCCCCGCCGCGGACCCAGAAGTATGAGGTATCGGCCGCCATAGGGAGGGCCTCCACAGTGTAGAAATACTGTCCGGGCATCGTGGTAAAAGGCAGACCTGACGCGACCGTCGAGCCGCCGGCTATCAGGTTCAGGTTCCGGACAAAGGGGTAGCCGCCGGGATGCAGGCAGAACCTCAGGTCGACGTTGAGCGACACGTTGCCGGTGTTCGTGACACGACACTGCGGCGTGATAACTACACCGGAGTCGAACGTATCGCCGGCCTGGGGTACGAGGATATGGATTTCGATACTCTTCACTCGCACGAGGAACTTGGCCTTGGCCGTGTCGTCCTGCGGGAATGTGTCGTCCGCGCACACGGTCCACGCAGTCGCCGTCATGCTATCCCGTCCGCGCGGAGTCCAGTCCAGGAAGGCCACGGTCTCCCGCTGGGCCGGTGCAAGCCCGGTCAGCCAGAGGCTGTCGAAATAGCCGCCCGGGGTGCCTTCGTTGATTGCCATGAACGCCCACAGGCTCTCGGCGCTCGTGCCATAGTTTGCGACGACGGCGATGGGCGTGACGGCCTCGCCTGAGTCAATCGTGCCTCTGGGCGCAAGGATAGCCTCCACGCCTAC
>CAIVTL010000533.1 GCA_903908785.1 Caldifarciminota bacterium
ATGCATCAGCGGTTCGCCGCCAGTCAGGACTGCGCCGTCATACCAGTCGCGCTTGCGCTGGAGCGTGCGGGCGATGTCGTCCCACGAGACTACCGGCAGGTTCGGGTCGTCATTCGCGACTTCGTGGTTGTGGCAGAACGGGCAGGAGAAGTCGCAGCCGCCAATCCAGATGACGGCCGCAATCCGGCCATGCCAGTCGAGCAGCGAGGTCTCGGTGAAACCGACAATGCGCATGTTAGTATTGCCGATTGCCGATTGTCGAATGACGAATGAACGCGGGGCGGGGGCGCCCGCAAAATCGGGAATCGTAAGTCGTCAATCGACAATCCAAGGTCACTGCCAGATGTTAGAGGATTTCACGGCCCAGTCAATCAGACGTTGTGTCCGTCTGTGTCCGTCTGTTGACGTCACGGTCAAACTCGGCTATTGTTAGAGTCGAGTGACTGGTTACGTCGCGCGCTTCCCGGCCAGGGCAGGCCTGGCCGCGGCGTCATTTTCCTCCATAGAACACACAATTCCCAGAGATACCCGGATGGGCCGCAAGCGGCCGCCGGTCCCCATCGAACGCAAAGGAGTAATCGAGCATGAAGGCATCAAGTGATGTTGATATCGGCTACGTCGTCGAGGTGAACGGTGAACGGGCGCTCGTGGAACTGCACGTTGATACGACCGTGCCGCTCGCCGAAGACTACTTTCCGGGGCAGCCCGGCTCGCACATCAAGATAGCGGTCCGGAACCGGAACGTCATCGGCATCGTTTCGTCCATCAGCATGAACGGTCCCCACCTGTCGTCGGTGCCGCATGACCCTGCTTGCCCGCCCGCCGGCCGCAAGATCGCGGACTGCGTGCTTATCGGTACGATGGGCGAAGATGGCGGGTTCATCCGCGGGGTCGCAATCTACCCGACCGTGGGCCAACGGGTGAGGATGGTGACTTCCGACGAACTGAAGAGCATCTTCTCCGAGTATAACGAGTACGAGTTCTCGTTCGGCCGGCCGTCGCAGGCTGACGACCAGCGTGCGTACATCAACGTCGACCGGTTCTTCGGTCAGCATATCGCGGTGGTCGGCACCACGGGTTGCGGCAAGTCGTGCACGGTCGTTTCGATACTGCAGGAGGCGATTCGGAAGTATCCGGACGCCCATATCGTTGTGCTTGACCTGCACGGCGAGTATGCATCGGCGTTCCCGGAGAACGTCATGCTGATTGACGCGGACAAGGTAGAACTGCCGTACTGGTTGCTCAGCTTCGATGAGTTTCAGGACCTGACCGTAGATATGAACGAGTTTACGGCGAAGAACCAGATTACGGTCCTGCGTGACGCGCTGGTGCGCGCGCGGGAAGGCACGGTGGGACAGGACCGGCTGCGCAAAGGCGAGCGCGTCACCGCCGACTCCCCGGTCTATTTTGAAATCGAGGACATGCTCGGCCAGATAAGGAACTGGAACATCCAGATGGTGCCGGACAGCGCGGGCAACATGGAGCCGGGGCCGCTGTACGGTGCGTTCGACCGGTTCCTCATCCGGCTCGACAGTAAGGTGAGCGACCCGCGGTTCAGGTTCATGTTCGAGCCCACCACCTACACGGACAATGACAGCCTGGTGCAACTGCTCCGGGACTTTCTCTCAATCGATACCGGCAACAAGATGGCGATTGTTGACCTGAGCGGTGTTCCCTCCGAGGCGGTCGGCGTGGTGGCCGCGGTCGTCTCGCGTATCGTGTTCGAGTTCAACCTCTGGAACCCGGAGCGCGACCGCTTCCCGATACTGCTCGTGCTCGAAGAGGCGCATAACTACGTGCCCAACCGCACCGACTACAAGCTCCAGGCAGCCAAGGCCGCGATCGAGCGGATTACCAAAGAAGGCCGGAAGTACGGCATCGGCACAATCATCGTCAGCCAGCGGCCCAAGGAAGTGTCCGAAACCGTGCTCTCCCAATGCAACAGCTTCATTGCCATGCGGCTCACGAACCCTGATGACCAGGGATACGTCCGGAAGTTGGTGCCCGACGCGCTTTCCGGCCTGATGGACATGCTGCCGTCGCTCCGGACCGGCGAGGCCCTGATACTGGGTGACTGCGTGGCCCTGCCGACGCGCGTGATGATTGACTGCCCGGACCCGAAGCCCATGAGTTCGGACGTCGAGTTTGCCAAATGGTGGTCGTGCGGTATACGGGACATGGACGTGGACCGCATCGTCCGGCGCTGGCGCGGGAGAAGAAAGGACCTGTAGCCGAGGCGGCCGACCGATTCAAGCCGGGGCGCGGGTTTCCGCGCCCCGGCTTCGGGCACAGGGAGCCACGAAGACAGCCACGAAACGGGTGGATGCAGAGAAGTCGAGAGTGGCATCTACGTCCGTTCCCGGGTTTCGTCCGAACCTTGGTGTCCTGGTGACCTGGCTGTGAACTGCTTTCCCGGATCCTCGCGCGAAATGCGAGATGCAGCTTGACAGGTGGGTAGGTGGGGGTATTATTGAACTAGCGCGAATTGGCTCTCGCGCGGGTTACATGAGTTACACACAGCATGCCGACCGGATGCCCTTCGGGCGCGGTCGGTGTTTTTCGTCTTAGGAGGCGACATGCGTGGCCCCTATCTTCTCAGACCGCTGCAGGTTGATATGTCGGTACCGAGTCGCGTCGGCGGTGTCTATTGCCTGTCCAAGAGTTCGAAGTCCGTCGCCTACATTGGTCGGGCCGAGCAGAATCTGCGCGACGAGATTAAGACTCACTGGCCCGAGTGGCAGTTCTTCTGGTACGAGTCGGCTCTGTCGTCACGCGAGGCGTACGTCAGCCACTGTCGTACTTATCACAAGCACGCGGATAACGGTCTCGAAAGCAAGGAGCATCCGGCTGCGCCGGTCAGACTCGACGTCAAGTGCCCGGTC
>CAIVTL010000534.1 GCA_903908785.1 Caldifarciminota bacterium
CTCGATCTTGTACTCACGCGTATAGACTTTGCGTGGCTTCGTCTCTGTGTTCAAACGTTACCTCCGGTTTGATGCTACATCTACCACTACAGATGTCCATCGAACCGGGGGCACCCCAAGTAAGATACCTCGACTATTGTCATCAGTCTACAGGGAATACCCGTTCGGGATATTCCTCGTCTGGACCCCAAAGGAGTCAGACCGGATTCACTGCAAACCCTTTCAATTTCAGTCGGCAGCGACATTCGATACGACGGCCTCCGCTGAACACTATCTTATTGACGGGCAACAACGGCTGACGTCCTTCTACCGGGCACTTCATCGCGACGGTGACCTTAGCGTCGCATTTAACATCCGTGATGAGGAATTCGCGCTACCGGACGCGAAGATCCGAAGCATGATGGCAAACCCAAGTGAGCACTGCTGGTATGACCTAGGAGAGTTGCTACGTCTAGACACGTCCGAAACCGCGAAGCTGCTGGAAAAGCACGCCGATCTGGGCAAGGAGCATCTTGAGCGGATTCTTGGCAAGAGCGGAAGACTGACCCGACTCCTACCGAAGAACATCAGCATATCATTCTACAACATCGACGAGCGGGAATATGGAGAAGTTGCTGACATATTCGAGCGGATCAATCTTGGAACGCCGGTCAAGACGAGCCAAATCGTTCTCGGGAAGCTTTCCGCAAAGTACCGAGGAATCGTAAGTGATGTTGAACAGTATCTTGAGACCATGCGGCGAAAGAACGGCGCGCGATTCGATCTCGACTTGTTCGTAAGCATTTTCTCAGCTATTGTGACTGGCCGTGCCGACGTGGACGGACTCGAGAAGAGATACATAAGGGATTGCAAGACGACGCCCGAGCGAATCGTCCTTGACTTGGACCGCACGAAGAAAGCGCTGGACAGAGCGCTCGAGTTTCTGGATCGGTACTTGTTCATTGACACGCTGAAGTACTTTCCCCGAGAGCGAACGCTGACCTGTCTGGCATTTCTGTTCTCTAATGCCTCTGAGTATGTCTTGGATGATAATCATGCTCGCAAGGTTGCCTACTGGGTTGCCTTGTCAGCACTCACCGGACATCACGATGACAGCAGACGTACCAACAGAGATATCCAAATAATCAGAGATAACAAGAATGCTACCGATACTGCAGAGATGCTGCTACGTCAACTCAGTCATTCCGGAAGCACCGCTAGAATCAAGTCGCTCTACGATGAGCTGGACGACATGGAGACGCCTATAAGCAGGAACAGCCCGCTGATGGGGTTTCTCTACGGCCTCATCCGTTGGAGGAAGGCCGAATCATTTATGTCTAGAGAGCCGATCCGGACGGTCATGGTTGATGATTCAGAGGACGAGGAAGAAATCCTGAGCGAGAAATCGGTGAAGCCGGATGCGATCCACGAGCATCACATCTACCCGGCGTCGCAGCTTCGGGCAGAAGAAGAGGCTGGCGACAAATCCATCACGAAAGCGTTGATATACGACCTCGGCAATTTCACGTTCCTGACAGGAACTGACAACATGATCCTCAAGAACCCAAAGATCGACTACTTGTGGGTGTTGCCAAGCGACATGAAGAAGAGGCACTTGATAGGTCCGAGGCAGTATCACGAGGGGCAGTATTCCATCTTCTTGAAGGATCGCCGGAGGCTGATTCGCGATGCTCTCGACGCATTCTTGATTGAATTATCCTCAAAGTCCGGGCTTCCCAGTCCGACTGATCTGCTTACGCGAGTCTGATGGACGACTAGGTAGCCAACAATGGAGTGGCGCTTGCTGGTGACCTGCCGGTGATGCTTGGAGATAGTCTGGCGCACTTCCTGTTGCTACGAGATGGCAGGGGATTGTGCGTTGGCGGCAGATGTAGTGCTGGCAGAACGACACGGAGTTGACGCGGCGTCGGTCTGGTTGTGAAGTCAACGCCGGCGTACCTGGTGCACTGTCGCGCAGCTGATACCGATCCCTGCTACTTTGGCAGCCGTTCGGTCGGCGCAGGCTGGGCTGCAATTCCTGACTGACTAGCTCGCGGCTGCGGGCCGCGAGTTCGCGCGTCACTCCAGTAGTGTCGACCAGCCGCAACCGGTTCGGTCATCCTAAGTACATTCCCAAGTAGTTGAAGCATGGTTGGTTGCCCGCAGGCTTGCCTCGCCCCGATTCCTCGCCTCGTAAGTAGCTGTTACAACGGAACATAGATAGAAACTACGTGGTCTGAAAGATTCCACTGGATAGATGGCGTTATTCTGTCATAACCTCGCTGCGATGACACCAATAGAAATGGCGGTGCTGCCTGATTGGGCTGGCCGGGTTCTGGCTGGCGGGCCGGGAGCCGGGCAGCTCAATACGACGGTGCGTTAAGGAGAGAGCATGGGAGAACCCTCAAAGACCAGTATCGAAGAACGCCAACATGGTACTCTGGCTTATGAAGAGACGTTGGCTAGCGTGAGAATGATCGCCGAAGGCATTTCGGGCATGAAGAAGAAACAGGAACAGCTCCAACGGGAATTGCCTGAGGTCATCATGCTCGCCGTCAAAGCGTACATACACAGGCTATTCGCCTTGGTCGAAGGGAAAGACGAGCTGGGCGGCAAGAATTTCCAGGCCGTGTGCGAGGCTTCAACCGTGTTCTCTGACTTCCTTCGGGACGCGAGGCAGTATTTCGAAGCTGCTGCCGTCGGGTCCGAGAGTCCCTTCCGGCAATCGGATGAGGAGTTCCGCGCGGCGGTTGCCGCCGGGGTCGTCTCGGAACTGCGAGAGATGCAGGAGCAGTTCCGGCGAGAGTGGCCGAGGAACACCCTGCTCGTGGTCAAGCAGCACGTCTACGACCTGTTCAAGCTGACCGAAGGAAAGGCCGCGCTGGCCGTCAAGGACTTTCTGGTAGTGTATGAGGATTGGTGCGTATTCTCCTGTCTCCTTCAGGCGGCGAGAGGATATGTTGAGGTCACTGCCGGCGGACACGAGAGTCCCCCTTCCGAACGCTCCGTGAATGGCTCTGCAGCGGTGCCGAGGTGAGCTTGACGCGGAACATGCGAATCTAAGGAAAGGACGTAGCAGATGGAGACCGTTCTTGGTGTCATAGTGATTCTTTTCGTCATCCTGTTGTACGCGGCTCTGGCACGCGCCGCTTGTGTTGCGGGTAAGGTTGCGGGGGCGTTTGTGGAACTGGTCCTTGGTGAGGCCGAGAAGAGGAGGCCACAGCAATACAAAGTGAAGCGCAACTACGCGATTGTACTTCCATTGAATTGCCCGGGATGCGGCGTGCTGATGACGCACATCGTTTGTGGGAAATGTGGGAACTGGTACTACGAGGTCGGCAACTGCCCTCACTGCAGGCAGCGTGTGAAAGCAATCTCGTGTCCCTCCTGCGGGACGGTCATCCACTTGTGACCCGGCCGGGATGGGCTCGCCAGTGACTTGGAACAGAACGCGACCGTGGTGGTTGCCGAGGTGTGACTTCCTCGGCGGACAAGGCACGGACCGAGGATTCTGATTGACAAAAGTCCGTTTTGGGTCATAACCATGCAAACAGAAAGGAAGTCCTGATGAGAGGGTGTTCAGAGACCGTGCCCGTGACCTATGAGACGCCACGTGAGTGGCTTGAAGGGAAGCGCCGGTTCGTCCAGACCCTGCGCCAGTTCTGCGGTATCAAGGGCGACGACTGGCGTCCGCGGCGGGGTGCCCCTTCCGGGACCGACCGAGAGGTGCTGGAGGCAGCACTGCAGTGGCACGAAGAACAGCACCTGGTTCGCGAGATACAGACCCAGGCGGGCGGCATCAGGCTGCCGATAGACGACTTCGCGGAGTCCTTCGAGTTGGACGCCGTGGAGCGCGAGGTAGTGGAGCTGCTGCTTGTGGCGGCGACCGATTTGACACAGGAGGATGGCCGCAGCGGGCTCAAGGTCTCGGAGGTGGTTCAACTGCTGGCGCGCGGCCGGCAGGATGGAGTCCAGGAGTACCTGCCGTACTTTCTGCCGGGCAGCCGTCTGCTCAGTGCCGTCAAATGCCAGGACGGGTACAGCTCCCGGCGAC
>CAIVTL010000535.1 GCA_903908785.1 Caldifarciminota bacterium
CCCGCCAGCTTGTCAAACAGCGACATCTGCCCGCCCATTCGTCATTTCCACTTCGTCCTTTGTCATTTGGCCTGTTTCTGAATCCTCGCCCATTCATCCCTGAGTGACACCGTGCGGTTGAATGCCAGCTTCCGATTCTCCCCGACCCCTAGCCCCTGACCCCTAATCCCTTCTTCAGTGTCCGCACAGAAGTACCCGAGCCGCTCGAACTGGAACCTCTCCCCTGCCTTTGCTCCGGCCAGGCTTGGCTCGAGCTTGCAGCCGGCCAGCGTCGCAAGCGACTTCGGGTTCAGATTGGCCTTCCAGTCCAGTCCCGGCGGCGCGTCATCCGGATTCGTCTTCGAGAACAGGTGGTCGTACAACCTGACCTCGGCATCAACCGCGTGGGCCGCCGATACCCAGTGAATCGTCGCCTTGACCTTCCGGCCGTCGAGCGCGTCGCCGCCGCGCGTTGCCGGGTCATAGGTGCAGCGCAGTTCAACCACTTCGCCCCTGCTGTCCTTGACCAGGCCCGTACACTTGAGGAAGTATGCGGCCCGCAAGCGGACCTCGCGACCGACCGACAACCGGTAGTACTTGGGCGCGGGCACTTCCATGAAGTCATCCCGCTCGATGTAGAGCTCCCGTGAGAACGGCACCTTGCGCGTCCCGGCACTCGGGTCCTCAGGGTTGTTGACGGCGTCGAACTCCTCGGTCTGTCCTTCCGCGTAGTTCTCAATCACGACCTTGAGCGGCCGCAGCACGGCCATGACGCGCGGCGCGCGCTTGTTCAAGTCCTCGCGCACGCAGTGCTCCAGCAGTTCGTAGTCAATCACGGTGTCGGCCTTGGCCACGCCGACCCGCTTCAGGAATTCGCGTATCGCCTCGGGCGTAAAGCCTCGGCGTCGCATCCCGGAAAGCGTGGGCATGCGCGGGTCGTCCCAGCCCCGCACCACGCCCTGCTCGACCATCTCCAGCAGCCGGCGCTTGCTCATGACGGTATACGTCAGGTTGAGCCGGGCGAACTCAATCTGGCGCGAGGGGAAGATACCCAGCTCGCGGATGTACCATTCGTACAGCGGCCGGTGGTCCTCGAACTCCAGGGAGCAGAGCGAATGGGTTATCTTTTCCAGCGAGTCGGACTGGCCGTGCGCGTAATCGTACGTCGGGTAAATGCACCAGGCATCGCCGGTCCGGTGATGGCGCGCCCGCATGATGCGGTACATCACTGGGTCGCGCAAGTTCAGGTTCGGCGAGGCCATATCGATTCTCGCCCGCAGCGTGTGCGAGCCGTCCGGGAACTCGCCCGCGCGCATCCGCTCGAACAGGTCGAGGCTCTCCTCCGCCGCGCGCCAGCGGTTGGGCGACTCGCGGCCCGGCTCGGTCAGGGTGCCCCGGTATTCGCGGACCAGGTCGGCGTCGAGGTCGCAGACATAGGCCTTGCCCGCCTTGATGAGTTGCACCGCCCACTGGTACAGTCGCTCGAAGTAGTTGGAAGCGTAGAACTCGCGGTCCTCCCAGTCAAATCCCAGCCACTTGATGTCCTGCTTGATGGCATCGACGTACGACGTTTCTTCTTTGGTCGGGTTGGTATCGTCGAAGCGCAGGTTACACTTGCCGCCGTATTTCTGAGCGTTGCCGAAGTCAATGCTGATGGCCTTGGCGTGACCGATGTGCAGGCACCCGTTCGGCTCGGGCGGGAACCGGGTGTGGACATGGTCGAACCGACCGGCCTTCAGGTCTTCTTCAATCGCTTCCTCTATGAAGTTCCTGCCCGCTCTCTCTTCAGTGCTCATTGTCTACTCCTTGCTGCCGGCTCGCGCCAGCGCGCGGTCAACCCGCGCCAGCACCGCATCGCGGCCCAGAATCGCCAGCGTTTCGTACAGCCCGAACCCGACCGTCTTCCCGGTCACTGCCAGCCGCAGCGGATGGATGACCTGGCCGACTTTGATGCCCGCGCCGGCAATTATCCTGATTTGTGTAGCAGCAAAAGGATCATAACCCTTCATGCCAAATTTACTTAAAACAAGACCCAGAGCCTGCCCGACCGCACCTCCAAAAGCATACATGATTCCTTTGGGAGATAGTTTCAGAGAGAGCTTTTCGCTTCTTCCTGACCGGCTGAAAATTGCCATGGCAATGCCGGAGAATGTAAGAGTCATGCCCAGGTAATGAAACGAAGTAAGCCGTTCGCCAAGGATTATGAAACTGAAAAATGCAGTTATTGGAGGAACCAGAGTCATGATCAGCATTGAAAACCTGGAGCCAATCATTGTATATGATTTGAAAAGGAAAAGATCTCCAAATACAAAGCCGATGAGTCCCGACAATGACAGCCAAAGCCAATTGTCAGAGCTTGCATCAAAAGGTAATACCAGACCTCTCTGTATGAGAGTGAATATGCTCAGGAAAACGAATCCAATGATGAGCCTTATTA
>CAIVTL010000536.1 GCA_903908785.1 Caldifarciminota bacterium
CAGCTTCTCCTCGACCGGGATTGCCGGCCCCGGACCGGGCCTCGGCTTGTACCGCGCCGGGTCGGCAACGTAGACCAGGTTGACCGGGGCCGATGTGACGAACTCCTGCCTGCCCGCCATCTTCCGGAAATCGCCGGCCGCGACCGGCAGCAACCGCCCGCCGGGCGCGTCGTACATGAATGCCCCGACCGGCAGGATGACATAGATGTCGACCAACTGCTGGTTCACGGCCGCGGGCGCAGTCCGCTTTCCGTCGTCCCGGTTCACACCGTTGGCGGCCCAGAGCAATTCGGACAACTGGCGCAGCGTGAGCGGCCGCGTATCGTACTCGCGCACCGACCGCCGTTCCTTGAGCGCCCGCATCAACGGCGCGGGCCGGCCGAGGTCGGGCGGGACCAACTTGATGGTATCAAACGGCAGGTTGCCGGTCGTCAACGCAGCCTCCGCCGGCGCGCCGCCGCCCTGGGCCTGCGCGCCTGCCCCGGCGGCAAGGACGAACATCGCGGCAACTGGAATAGTGTAGCGTCTCACACGGACTCCTCTCGGTTCTGATTCTGGCACGTCTTGCGACAGATGATAGCCGTCCGCGCGGGCGAGTAAAGGCTCAGCCGGCGTTCGGCTCCGGCGGGCTTGAGAATGATGCCGCCGGACAGGCACAGACAATCGCGCTCGGAACCGCCTTGCGAGTCCCCTTGGGATTCAAACCGGAAGTGACCGCGCATATCGCGCCGGCAGTCGCGACGCGATTGAGACCGGAATTCGCATCACCAGTCCCTCTCCTCTTGCATCCGCAAGAGAACCTGCAACTTACGCCGCGAGTCGCGCGCGAATTCGGCCTGCAACTCGGCCGCCAAGTCGGTCTGGAGGTCACAGTCCGAACCACGGCGCGAACCGTTCCCATGACGGTTCCCGGGGCGATTCCCAAACCCGTTCTTTTGGCCTCAGTTGGCGACCCGCATCCTGCTAAGTTCAGCCTTCACGGCAAGATGGCGCTCGCAGGATGCGGCATTGCGCCAAGGCCTCGTTTGACACAACGGCCTGATCGGCCTAGACTCCAACTGATAATAGAGGTCTGAATCGACGCCCCTGCGCGTCGGCGGAGGTATGATGTCTCGCAGTCACATCGGACCGCTTCTCGTGCTGTCTGCCCTGGCGCTGGTTGCAGTTTCTTCCTGCAAGAGAAACCGCCCGCCGGATGTTCCGGCTGTGCCGACCGGACCCTCCATCTGTTTCAAGGACACGAGCTACACCTTCTCGACAACTGCCACTGACCCGGACGGGGACAGCGTGGCGGTCCGCTTCGACTGGGGCGATTCCACGTTGTCGAGCTGGTCAAACTGGTTTCCAAGCGGGGACACGGTCGCGCTGACTCACGCCTGGCCCGACACCGGGACCTATCAAGTCTGCGCCAAAGCAGAGGACCGGAAGGAACTCAGCTCCGGTTGGTCTTATGGGCTGATGGTGCGGGTCGTGCCGCACCCCCCGCTCAATACGCCCTTGGCCCCGGCCGGCCCAACATTCTGCTTCAAGGACACCACCTACAGCTTTGCAGCAATCGCGACTGGCCCGGACGGCGACAGCGTAGCTGTCCGCTTCGACTGGGGCGGCTCAACGTTGTCGAACTGGTCAACCTGGTTCGAGGGCGGGGACACGGTCGCAATGTCTCACGTGTGGCACGACTCCGGAACCTACGAGGTCCGTGCCCAGGCAATGGACAAGGAGCAGCACCTGTCAGGCTGGTCCGATGCGCTGACCGTGCAGGTAGTGTATCGGCGGCCGCCCAACACGCCGGCCGCTCCGACCGGTCCGGAAATCGGAGGTCGGGACTCATCCTACACCTTTGCCACCGTCGCTTTCCACCCTGACAGCATCACCGTGGCAATCAGGTTCGCCTGGGGCTACGGCGACACGTCGGCGTGGAGCGACTTCGTCGCCTCCGGCGAATCAGTACGGATGAACCACGCGTGGTCGGTCCCCGGCACGTACGCGATTACGGCACAGGCCAAGGATACGGGCGATGCGCTATCTACCTGGTCCCCACCCTGCGGCATCACCATCAAGCCGCCCGACACCCTGCGCAAGTGGCGCTTCCAGTTGAGAGACTCCGAGGGTTCCTACCTTCAATCGTCGCCGGCCATCGGGCCAGACGGCACCATCTACGTCGGATCCACGGACAGCTCCCTGTGCGCTATCAACCCGGACGGCACGCTCAAGTGGCGCTATCCAGCCGGCGGCGAATTGCGGGTCGCCCCGGCAATCGCGGCTGACGGCACCGTCTATGTGGGCTCGCTCGACCACCGGGTGTACGCCATCAACCCAGACGGCACTCTCAAGTGGACGTACTCGGTCGGCGGGACTATGAGGTCCTCCCCGGCAATCGCGACCGACGGCACCATCTACGTCGGCTCAGGCGACCATCACGTGTACGCCATCAATCCCGACAGCACACTCAAGTGGCGCTACGAGACCGGCGGCTATATCCGTTCCTCCCCCGCAATCAGCTCGGACGGCACAATCTATGTCGGGTCCGATGACAGCTACCTCTACGCGCTGAACCCTGACGGCACCCTCAAGTGGCGGTACCAGACCGGCGGCCGCATCGAGTCAGCACCGACCATTGGCCCGGATGGGACGGTCTACTTCACGAGCGATGACGGCTACCTGTATGCGCTCAAGGGCACCGGCCCGCTGGCCGGTTCCGCCTGGCCCAAGTTCCACCACGACCTTGCGAACACCGGCCGTGTGGGCGGAGGGCGGTAGGCAAGGACAAGAGTGAAGAACGAAGAGTGAGGAGTGAAGAGAGAAGAAGGGAGCGGAGAGCCGGAGGCAACGGACGAAGTCAGAAATCAGAAGCCAGAATGCACAGTGCAGAATGCCCGACTGTCCGGCTTGACTTACTCTGGTCGCCCGCATAAAGTAAAGATGTGACCACAAAAGACAGGCTCATACTCGAGCGACTCAAGCTGAAGGTCGCCGACCGGCTGCCGCTGAGCCGCGTCGTCCTCTTCGGTTCCCGCGCCCGGGGCGACAACGAACCGGATTCTGACATTGACGTGCTGGTCCTGCTCGAAGGCTCGGTGTCCCGCGAGTCGGAGGAGTACGTCCGGTCATGCGCGTGGGAACTGAGCTATGAAAACGGAGTGGTCATCTTCCCACTTGTTGTGGCACGCACGGAA
>CAIVTL010000537.1 GCA_903908785.1 Caldifarciminota bacterium
AATCCTCCAGTTTCAGGTATTCGTTCAGAGCTTCGTTCTTGTAGGTACACGTGCCGCCGCGAAAAGTGGCCACGACCCGGCAGTCGGGCGTGGTGCGCGGGTCCGAGGTCAGCACCGTGAAATCGGCGTCTTTCCCGGCCTCGATGCTGCCGCAGGCGTTCTCCAGCTTCAGTGAGTACGCCGCCGCATCGGTGAACATCCCCAGGGCCTCGGGCCCGGAAACGCGTTGCCCGGGGTTCGGGTGGTTCACGGCCGCCCTGATTCCTGCGACCGGGTCAATCGGGGTTATGGGCGCATCCGAGCCGCCGGCAAGACGCACGCCCGAGTTCAGTAGCCGGCGATAGGGATTAGTGTCGCGCCAGCGCGCTCCGAGCCGTTGCGCATACATCCGGTCCGGCCCGCCCCATTCCGCCTCAAATGCGGGCTGGACGCCAAGCACCAGCCCGAGCCGGGCGATTCGGGCCGTCAGGGACTCGTTGAGCAGTTCCGCGTGTTCGATTCGGTGCCGGAGCGGGTTGCCCCGGGCCTGGGGTCGGGGATCGGGGATCGGGGTTCGGGGTTCGGAGCCCGGCCTCTGACCCCCGGTCCCTGGTCCCCGGTTGGAGAGCTGCTCGTGGCAGCGCACGACCTGTTCTACTGCCCGGTCGCCGATTGCGTGCACCGTACTCTGCAGGCCCGCGTCCGCGGCCGCGCGGAGGAATGAGAGCAGTTTCTCGTCAGTCACGTAGCTTGCTCCGTTGTTGCCGGGCGCGTCGGCGTAGTCCTCCGACAGGGCAGCCGTTCGTGAGCCGAAGGAGCCGTCAATCAGCAGGCACCCGCCGGCCTGCCCTAGTCCGAACCGGCGGGGCGTCTCAGTTTCCCATGTCTGCAGAAACGGTACAGTCCGAACCGCCATGGTTTCAAGGCCGTCGAGGAGCACCCGCCATTCATCGTCGGTCGTATCCTCGACGCCGACAAGCGCTCCGATTGTCGTGACACCTTGCGCTGCCGCCTGCCCGCCAGTGAGCCGAAGCGCCGCGCGCACGATTTCCGGGGATAGTCTGTGCTTGAACATGCGGGAGGCCTTCTCATAGGCCTCACCGCGCAGGACCCCGGTTGGCCGGCCATTGCAGTCCGCGTCCATTCCCACGGGCTGAATTCCGCGAAAGCCGGCGAGGAACAGTTCCAGTCCCGCGGTATTGGTGACTGCGGAATGGCCGTCAACGCGGTAGACGAAGACCGGGACTTCCGGGAGCACCGAGTCCAACTCGTGTCGGGTCGGGTATCGACGCTCCTGTAGTCGGTCCGGCTCCAGGTTGAACCCCAACATCATGCCGTGTCCTAGCGCGTCCTGTCGTCGGGCTCGCAGTCGTTCCTGCACCTCGGCCAGGGACGACGCTCCGTTCAAGTTCGTGAAGAGCACTTGCAGCCCGGCTTCGAGCGGATGAGTGTGAGAGTCAATCAGACCGGGGACGATGACGGGGGAAAGGGATAGAGGGACAGAGGGATCAAGGGATAGAGCG
>CAIVTL010000538.1 GCA_903908785.1 Caldifarciminota bacterium
CATCCGGTTGGTATCGGTCGGGTCGGATACCAGCACGTAGGGGTAGTTACCCAGCGCGCCCGCGGTCGGTACCCAACTCGCGCCGCCGTTGGGCATCTTGAGCAGCGGCGTGTTGTAGCTCGTCGGTGCCACGTACACGGTGGGCGTGGTCGTCGCCGTGACCGTGCCGCAGTACATCGGTCCCCCGTCGGGCCCGATGCTCGTCCAGTCCGCGAACGCGGTCGCGGCCAGCACGAGCAGAACCGCACTGATTACAGTCTTCACAATCAAGCTCCTTTCCTCCGTCGCCGGCGGGAGGTTTGGCATTCGGCAGTTTTCCGGCCGGGGCGGTCACGCCCCAGTTCAACAGTTTAGGTGTCCGGCGCACCCGAGTCAACTACCGCCCGCGCCCGCGCCGGCTGCGACCGGCTACCCGGATGCGGGAGGGCGAAAGTGCGGCTCAAGGTAGCGGCGGAAGCGCTTGGTGAAGCTCCCCTCGACCACGCGGCGGACGCCGGGAACAAGGCCGAGCAACCAGACGAACTCGTCCAGCAGCCACGTGAAGACGACGTACACTCCAAGCCAGAAGAAGACCTCGAGCAGAATCGGCCTGACTGGCATGTACGGGTGCGGACCAAGACGCCAGATGAGAAACGGAATCGGGACCAGCGCGTGAACCGCCTCCGCAGTCAGCCGCGCCCATGAGGTCTGGATGGCATTCCTCGGGCAGGTGTTGATGCAGCGCTGGCAGCCCTCACAGTTCCAGCCCCAGCGTGGTTTGGGTTTTGGGGACAGTCCCCGTGCGGGGGCAGTCCCCCTCAGCCGGATTGCGCGGGCCGGACAGCCGCGGACGCACAGACCGCAGGCGTTGCAGTCCGAGTCCGCGACGTAGAGCTTGCCCATGGCGACGCGGCCGAAGACGCTGTAGAGCAGGCTGAAAGGGACGGTCCAAAGCGCGTGGGCCTTGCCGAACCGCCGGATGCTCCGCTCTCCGGCAGCGATGCGCTTGCCGATTTCAGTAGCCTGGCTGTCACCGAGCGCGCGCAGTTCAGCGTCAATCTCCGGCCTGGGTGCATTGACCACCTGGGTCCAGTTCAGCGGATAGGAGCAGGCGCCGGTCAGGAAGACGTCATAGCCGCGCTGTCTGAGTGTGCCCGCGGCCTGCGTGAGCGCGTGGCCCTCGAAGCCGGACAGGTGGTGGCGCTCGCCTTTCTTGTCATACGAGATGTCGTCGCCCATCGTGCAGACGACTGCCGCGCGCTGCGCGCGCGGAAGTCCGAAGTCCGAAGCCCGAATGTCGAATGACGGACGGGCGCGAGGGAGGCGTCGCAGGTAGTTTAACATGATGTTGGGGACGCCGCAGGCGTAGATGGGAAAGCAGAAGACATGGAGAGCCGACGGCTCACAGCTAACAGCTAGCAGCTTCCCGCCGGAGCCATGCTCGACACGGTAAAGGGAGACCGTGTGTCCGGCGGCGCGGAGTTCGGCGGCAATGAGTTCAGCGGCCCGGGCCGTGTTGCCCGTGCCGGAGAAGTAGAAGACACCTGCTGAAGCCACGTGGTTGGATTGGATTCTAGGGAGAGAGGCCGTGCCTGTCCAATCCCACGTCCTCTGCAATCCGCCCGCCGGGAACGTCCGGCCGCGGGGACTCGATGGCTACGCCTGGAGGGAGCCGGGTTCAGGACCGCGCTACTGCGTGCGGACCAGCGTGGTGAAGGCCGTGCTCGACCCGGTCCGGGCGACGCAGAAGTAGAAGCCGGCGGGCGCATCCGAGGCGTCCCAGACCAGCACGTGGTGTCCAGCGCCGGAGTTCCGGTCGGTAAGGACAGCCACCGTCCGGCCGAGGGCGTCACAAACTTCGATTTGGGCCGGGCCCGGAGCCGTCGACTCCAGCGTGAAGTAGACGCGGTCGCGGAACGGGTTCGGCGTTGCCTGCAGCCGACTCGTCACCGGGGAGCGCGGCCGCTCGACCACGGCAGTGTGCTGGACCAGCAGCAGCGAGTCGAACCTGGTACCGTTCGGCTTGATTCCTACCGACTTGACTGTGTCCCCGTTTACGTCTATCACCACGGCCTCAAACGTTGCCTCGCGGTACACGGTCCACGGCTGGGCCGCATTCCACGAAGTGTAGAGCGGCGCGCCGCCGCCGCCGGTCAGGATGTAGTGGACGCCGTTCACCAGGCTGTGTTCGTAGCAGTGATTGTGGCCCTGGAAGGCCATCGCTACGTGGAACCGCTCGAAGAGCGGGCAGAGGTACGACCGGACCGTCGTATTGCTGGAATGCCCGGCGTTGGTCGTATAGGGCGGGTCGTGGAACCAGACGAAGATGTGCTGAATCGCCGGGTTGGCGCTGTCGGCCTGCAGTTCCGAAACCAGCCAGTTGTACTGGGTGCTGCCGGGCGTGTAGGTCGAGTAGACGTCCACGCAGTGAAACGCGGAGTTGCCGTAGCGTACGGTGTACCAGCGCTCGTTGTTCGGCAGGGCGAGGTACCGGAGCCAGTTGGTCATGTTGCTGACGTCGTGGTTTCCTGGTGACGCGTACATCGGCAGGCGGCGCATGAGCCCGCCCTCAACGTTGAAGAACGTCCGGAAGGCGGTCGCGGACCCGTCGTAGGTCAGGTCGCCCACGTTCAGCGCCAGGTTGGGTAACGGCGATGCCGCGAGCATCCGGGTGACGACGCTCTGGTGCGACGCGCTGTCCGAACGGTCATCGCCGTAGGCAAAGAACCGGAACGGCCGGTTCCCGGTGACGTTCGAGTGGAACGTCGCGTCGACGCTGGTGTCTGACCCGGAAATCGCCCGGTAGTGATAGAGCGTGTCCATTTGCAGCCCGGTCAGGGTGAGTTCGTGGTCAACCGCCGAGTTGGAGTGGGACACCTCCTGGCCGTAGCTCGAAGTCAGGCCGTACTGCACCTTTCCGGTCTGGGACGTCGAAGTCTCCCAGTGCACGATGACCGTGGCATCGGTCAGGGACTGGAGGTAGGGCTGCTTGACGAACGCTGCCTCGGCTGCGGGGACGGTCAGCAGAATCAGACAGGCAAATCTCACAAGGCGACTCATAGTGGTTTGTTCCTTTCGATGATAGGCTCATATTGTCGGTGCTGCCGCTGCGTCAGTCAAGTGCTGCCGCATTCCCGCAAGCCGGGATTCAACCGCAAACGCACAGCACGCGCAGGGCGCACAAGTCAAAATGCCCCGGGGCGGAGTCTGCCACGAAGACAGAAGCAGCGGAGAAAACATCCTCGCGAAGACGATAGTGTTGCGGCCTGGTGGTACAAAGAACACCAAGCTGACGTCCGTAACTCGCAACCCGCAACTCGTAACCCGCCACTCGCAACCCGTAACTCGTAACCCGCAACTTTCTGGCTACTGCTTCACGCGAAAGAGGCTGTCCAGCCGTGAAGCCAGGTATTCAAGCGTGCCGTCGGGCCGGAACGTCGGGCCGCCTTGCGCGATTCCGTCAAACTCGGGCCCGGGCCGGCCGTCGGCAACCACGAGGCGCTTGCTGCTCTTCTGCGCCGCGTACGCAAAACGCCTGCCGTCGGAGCTAAAGACGAGGCTGCCTTCATCAACCTTTTCACACGCAGGTCCGGGTTCGCCATCGACGACCACAAGGTGCTGCTTCCCTTGTCGTGCGACGTAGGCGACGCGGCCGCCATCCGGGCTGAAGACGAGGCTGCCCTCGCCAACCTCATCGTATTCGGGTCCGGGCCGGCCGTCGATAACTACGAGTTCCTTGCCACCATTCCTTGCCACATACGCGACCCGCTTGCCGTCGGCGCTGAAGACCAGGTTGCCCTCGCCGATTTCGTCAAACTCGGGTCCGGGTTGGCCGTCGATGACCACAAGTTCCTTATTGCCTCTCTGCGCCATGTAGGCGACGTGGCGGCTGTCCGGGCTGAAGACCAGGCTACCTTCGATGATTCCGTCGAGGTCCGGTCCGGGCTGGCCGTCCACAACGACGAATTGCCGGCTGCCCTGTCGCGCCACGTACCCGAGGCGCGTGCCGTCCGGGCTCAGCAGCGGGCAGTCTTCTCCTATCTCGTCGAACGCCGGTCCGGGTTCGCGGTTGACCGCCACGAACCACTTGTCGCCCATTCCCGCCACGTACGCCACGCGCCCGCCGTCCGGGCTGAAGACCGGGTTGTCTTCGCCGAGCCCGTCATACTCGGGTCCGGGCTGGCCGTCCACAACCACGAGTTGCTTGCTGCCCTTGCGTGCTACGTACACGACGTGTCCGCCGCTGCGGCTGAAGGTGAGGCTGCCGTGCAGAACGTTGTCGTATTCCGGTCCCGGCTTGCCGTCAATGACCACGAGTTGACTGTCACCATTCGCCGCGCCGTACGCAAAGCGCCCGCCGTCCGGGCTGAAGACAGGTGTGACGTCGAGAATGGCATCATACGCCGGTCCGGGTTGGCCATCGATGACCACCTGCTGTTTGTTCCGGCTTCGCACCTCGTAGGCGACTCGACCGTCCGGGCTGAAGGTAAGGCTGCCCTCGACGATCCCGTCACACTCTGGCCCGGGACGGCCGTCGACGACTAGGAGCTGTTTGCCGGCCTTGCCCGCCGCATAGGCGAAATGTCTGCCATCCGGGTTGAAGACCATGCTGCCTTGTAGAATCGTGTCGTACACTGGCCCGG
>CAIVTL010000539.1 GCA_903908785.1 Caldifarciminota bacterium
GAAGCCAAAGACCGCGGTCGCCTGGTACTCGGCCAGGGCCGCGCCGGCCTTGACCTTCTTCTTCTTGCCGGTGGAGCCGATGAGCGGTATCGAGGTCTGCTCGCGCCACGAGTCACCCAGCGGGGTGTAGCGCCAGAACTCGACGGTGTTGCCGCCCTTGAACGCGTATATCTGTCCGCCCATGTAGGCGGCGGAACCGCCGTCCTTGGACTTCTTCGAGCCGGCCGAGCCCGGAATCGGCATGGCGGTCTTGGGCCCGCTCCACGAGTCCATCTCGCAGTCGTAGGTATAGAATTCGTGGTACTTCGCCTTGTGGGCGTAGAGCAGGTGCGAGTCATCCGAGACGAGCCACGAGCCCTTGTCCCACTTCAGTTTGGCGCCGACCGGGGCCGGGGTCAGGGTGGTCCAGGACGAGTCCGACGGAGTGTACTTGTAGAACTCGTTCTTGTAGCCCTTAAGCAGGTACGCGGCGCCGGTGCCGGCCTTGTAGCCCCACGCCAGCGCGGTTCCGCCCTTGACCTTCTTGCCACCGCCGACCGGGACGTCCTTCAACTGGCGCCAGGAGTCCATGGCCGCGTCGTACATGTAGAAACCGAAGGTGTTGTTGCCCTTGGTGGCGTACAGCTTGCCGTTGCCGTCGGCGCAGCCGGCCGAACCCTTGGAGGGCGGCTTGGCTTCGCTGCCGGGCGGCATCGAGGCGCGTGGGGTCCAGGCGTTGGTGCTCGCGTCGTAGGAGTAGAAGTCGCTGGTCTTGTTGCCCTTGGCACCGTAGATAAGGCTGTTGCTCGCCTGGTACGCGAGCCAGCCGCCATCCTTCACCGCCTTGCCGGAGGGCGTGCCCAGTACGCCGGTCATTTCGGTCCAGCCATACGGCCACGGCGGGGCGTAGGCGACGGTGAACGGCTTGTCCAGCGTGTCGTTGGCGTGAATGGTATCGCTGATTACGGTTGAGCAGCGCGCCATCCACAGGCCGGTGTCGTTGCCGGGATTGAAGCTCGCGAAGTCGAGCGCTTTCTCTTCTCCGGGAGCCAGCGTCACTCCGAGCCGGGATTGGCTGTACATCCGGACGTGTGCCTTGTTCTGGATGAAGTAGTAGGCGTCAAAAGTGGCCGCTTCGGCACCGTTGTTCTTCCACTTTGCCTCGGGGATGAAGCTCGAGTCGGGGTATACCTGGCTCGGCGGCCGGACGATCTGCGTGACGCCGACTTCGCCGCCGCCGCGCTTCCCGGTCAGAATCAGCTTGCCGTAGAACGACGGGGCGCGCCAGTTGGCCGCGTCCATCGTCGTCTTCCACCAGCCGATCCAATTACCGTAGTAGTCATCGAGCACGTAGGTGTAGAGACCCAGCGTGTCGTTGTCGGGATTGACGCTCAGCGCCGGCTTGCCCGCACCGAACGGAATCTTCATCTCGATCTGCAGGTGGCCCGAGGCGAACGAGGTCTTCGTGGCCGCACCGGTCGCCGTTGTCTGCCAGGCCTGGCTCGGCGTCAACGCGCGGTAGACGATGGTGTCGCCCGGCGTCGGCAGGAAGTGCTCGGCCCAGTAGTTGCCTTCGGACGAATCCGCGGCCCAGGCCCCGTCGTTGTTCTCGTCGAAGTAGAGCCCGATTTCTTCCAGGCTGTCGTCCGTCGTCATCAGCGGGATTTCGACCGCCACGTACAGATTGAGCGAATCGTGCATGAAGTAGCCGAAGCAGTTGTTCGGGAAGTAACGGAAGTTCGGGTCGCTTGCGCCGAGGATGTTGGAGATGTCGTACTTGTTCGCCGTCGCCCATTCCGCCGTCTGGATGTTGCCGTCAATCGTCACCGTGCCCGACTCCCGTGGCGCGACCAGCGGGTCGTCGACATGGAACCCGAAGAACTCGTGGTATGCCGAGTCGTTGCCGCGGTTCGCGTCGCCGGTGAGGAACGTCGCCATGTACGTGTAGTACACGTCGTTCTGGTTCGGCGGCGTCCACTGCGGGCTGAACGTCACCTGGGCGGTGTCGCCCGCGTTCGCGCTCGTGGTTCCGTAGCCCGAGTAGATGCGGGCGTTCGTCGTATCATAGACGAAGCACGAACACGGAATCGTCGCCTGGATCGCGGTGCCGAAGTTGGTCAGGCACCCAATCGGGCTCATCGCCACGTTCGGCTCGACGTACATCCACGGCGCGCGGATGCCGGTCATGCCGACGTCGTTGGCCGACGCGGTCCAGCTCACGAACGAAGAGATGAGCAGCTCGCCCGACGACCAGTAGTACCAACCGGTCGGGTCGCCGTACACGCTCCGGTAGCGGTGCACGTTGTCTCCGAACACGTACGGGCCGCTGTCGTTGGCGCATTCCACCGTCACGAGGTAGATGCCGCCGGTAATCGTCACCGGCGTCGGCAGGCGGTGCTTGTAGATGCCGGTTCCCGTGCTCGCCTCAAGCCAGGAAGACGTGTAGAGCAGGGTCGCCAAATCCCCGCCGTAAATCTTGTACCGGTACGTGCTGTCCCGCCACGGCTTTGAACCGAGATAGAAAGAGGTCTTCAGCGAATCAATCGACATCGGGTACGCCACCCCGAACTCGCCCGGGTCGAACATCACGCCCTTTTCCGGCCCGGCCCACGTGTACCAGTACGGGTTGTTCCAGTCCGCGTAGGTCAGCCAGTTCGAAATCTCGAGGATATAGGCCATGGTGTCGTTCGTCGGGTTCTGGTCGCCCGCCAGCTTGGTGCACACGCGCAGCGTGTCGAACCCCAGCGTCGTCGGCGTCCGCCAGTTGGGCGTGAACGTCACCTGCTCGGTCGCATTCGGCGCCAGGCTCGTCGTCGTCGCCACCGTATCCATGTAGCTGACGCTCGGACCGGTAATCCGGAGAACGACCGGCACGCCCGAGCCCTGGGTGTTGGTGCCGACGTTCTTCACCGTCGCCTTGATTGTCAGCCACTGGCTGGGCGTCTTCGGTGAGGTCAGCCCGTCAATCGACGCGGCAATCATGTCGTCCGCCTGCCGCGAATAGGCCAGCACGGCCCGGATGTTCCAGTTCACATTCACGCCGGCCACGTTGTTTGCGTACCAGGTAGTCTTGTCGACCGAGATGTATTCGCGTGTAGCGACCATCGGCCCCGCATCATCGCCCGCCGGGAACTTATTGGCCACGTGCGTCCACCGCACGGCCAGCCAGAAGTCGCGGTTCGCGGCCCATGTCCGAGGGGTCAGGTTGGCAAGCTTCCACTCCCGGTAGCCGGTAGTGTAGGGGATGGACTCCAGCAAGGTGCCCGGGGCGGTACTTGTGCCCTGGTCAAACAGGTACACGTACCCGCTTGTCGTCGTGGAATCGTACTGATAGTAAAGCACGCGCTTGAGCGTGCAGGCCACTGCCGGCGTGAACCGGACCGCGCCCCAGAACGTGCCGCCCGCGTTCAGGCCGACGCCCCCATTGTTCGCGCCGTCATAGCCGAAGGTGTCGTCCGGCGCGTCGCCGGCCGGCGGATTCTCGGGCTGGCCCCGGCGGCGCAGCGTCGAGAACAACCCGATGGTTGCCTGCGCGTCGGTTGCCTTGGTGAGAATCTTCGGCGCTGCTTGCGCGCGCGGTTTCACCAGTTTCGGAATGTTCGGATTATTGGTCGCCTGACCCGGCATTGCCGGGCCGACCCACGCGCTTTCGGCCAAGGCCAGCACGAAAGCACACAGCAGGATGGGCACTATCTTCCGCATCGTTGCCTCCAGTTGAAGATTACAGAACTCTCGACCTCACGCGCCCGCCTAAGGCGCGACTTGCCCGACAGCCGCATCGGTCTGCATGCTGCGTACCGGACCGGTAACCCGGAAAGGACCGGCCCGGCGGCTGCGGCTGTTCGGGCTGTATGATAATATCCGACCGGCTCCCGCTGTCAATTCTGTCGCCGGGTTCTCTAAACCGGCCGCCAAAGCTCACCACAAAGCTCCCTTGAAAGCTCATTTCAAAGCACGGCTCAAAGCTCGGCGAAGAACTCGCTCCAAGACTCCTCGCAACCCGCCGTCCGCCATCCACCATCCGCCGGGCGTCAATCATCAATCGGAAATCGAATGAACCGCCAAGTGCGCCAAGAACGCCAAGGTCGAAGGGGAAAGGGGAAATGGCAAAGTGCGAACAGGGACGTCACGCGCCTCGCGGGCTTTGGGATTTAGGATTTGGAGTTTGGGATTTCCCGCGGCCTACGCGGGCTGTTTTCCGCTCCGAGCGGGCGTTGTGTTTCTCGAAGTGTGTCTCGGTGTTTGTCTGGACGTATGCTGACCTGTGTCGCGACCGGCGTCGGCACGCGCGTCGGC
>CAIVTL010000540.1 GCA_903908785.1 Caldifarciminota bacterium
CCCGGGCTGGCAGGCGGCCATCGCCTGCAACCCGGTCAGCAACAAGGTCTACGCCGCGGCGGATTACCCGGCTCAACTCAGCATCATTGATGCGGCGGCGGATTCAGTCATTGCTTCGCTTTCCCTGGACGACCAGTCCCCTTTGGCCATGGCCTGCAACCCGGTCAGCGGCAAGGCCTATTGCGCCACCGAGAACGCAATCAGGATATATAGCGGTCCCGGCGACACCATCATCAAGACTCTGCCGGGAGGTTCGGTTTCGGCCATGCTCTGCAACCCGACGAACAACGAGACCTACTGCCTCATGGTTGACGGCAACAACGTGATGGTTATCTCCGGGGCGGGCGACTCGGTGGTCAAGATGATCCCGGTCGGCGCGAATCCGCAGGCGCTGGCCTATGACAGCGCGGCCAACCGACTCTACGTAGCCAACAACTTCGACGCGAGCGTGTCGGTGATTGACTGCAGCCTCGACTCGACGGTGGCAACGGTCGCGGTTAACGGCTACCCGGTGGCAGCGGGTTTCAATCCGACCGACAATAAGGTCTACGTGGCATGCGAGGGCCGCGTGTCGGTGATTGACGCGGCGCACGACTCGATGGTCGCGTCACTGACGGTCGGTGGGTACCCCAACGCCTTTGTCTATTCCGCGGCCAATGACTGGATGTATTGCACGCGGCGCGTCGACCACATGGTTGTGACGATTGACGGCGTGTCGAACCAGATTACCGACAGCGTCAACGTCGACGCCGGGCCGACCTGCCTTGTGCTCAACCCGCAGCAACACCGCGTCTACTCCGCGAATATGTGGAGTTCGGACGTCTCGGTCATCAAAGACTCGCTCCTTGGTGTCGCGGAACAACGTCAGCTTGCGGTGCACAACCCGAAGCGCGCAGCCACCATCGTCCGCGGGGTGCTGTTCATGGAAGCGAGAGGCGAGAAGCGAGAGGCGAGAGGCGAGCTGCTGGACGTAAGCGGATGCAAGGTGCTCGACCCGAAGCCGGGCCCGAACGACGTGAGCCGCCTCGCGCCCGGCGTCTACTTTGTCCGCGAGCGGTCAGCCGTAGGCCATGAGCCGTCGGCCGTCACCGTCCGCAAGGTCGTGATTGCCCGTTAAGGAGGTCTCGTGAGATTCTGTATTCTGACTTCGGTGTTCTGCCTTCTGGCTTCGCTCGCCCATGCCCGGCAACCGGGCTTCGACCCGAGGGACGTTGTCAGGCGCGCGCGACCCGCGCACGCCGGCAACCCGGCACCGGGCGTTGACGCCGGCGAGTTCCTGGTTGACACGACCATACAATATGTCGCCGCGCCGGGCTACCAGGAAGACCCGGCCGTCGCGTTCGACGGCGTGAACTTCCTTGTGGTTTGGGCGGACTGGCGCAGCGATTCGTCCAACGGCATCTACGCGACGCGCGTGTCGCCGCAAGGCGCGGTGCTCGACCCGTTCGGCATCGCGGTCTCGACCGCCGGAAGCGAACAGAAGTGTCCTGCCGTCGCTTTTGACGGTACGAACTTCCTTGCGGTCTGGGTTGATAACCGCGACTCGGGCGACGACGTCTTCGCAGCGCGGGTGACGCCGCAGGGCGTGGTGCTCGATCCGACCGGCATCGTGGTTTCGAATGCCACCGGAGCGCAGTCGTCCCCCAGCGTGGCCTTTGACGGCACGAACTCGCTTGTGACCTGGACGGACTGCCGGAACGACCCGTCCGGGGACATATATGCGGCACGGGTGACGCCGCAGGGCGCGGTGCTCGACCCGTCCGGCATCGCGGTCTCGACCGCCGCTGAGGCGCAGTCGTCTCCCACCGTGGCCTTTGACGGCGTAAACTCGCTCGTGACTTGGACTGACCGTCGCAGCGACCCATCCGAGGACATCTACGCGGCACGGGTGACGCCGCAAGGCACCGTGCTTGACCCGTCCGGCATCGTGGTTTCGGCCGCCGCCAACACACAGGAGTGCCCGTTCGTTGCGTTCGACGACTCGAACTTCCTTGTGGCCTGGTTCGATACCCGCAGCACCGGCTACGGCGACGTCTATGCGGCA
>CAIVTL010000541.1 GCA_903908785.1 Caldifarciminota bacterium
ATCGAAATGCGCATCACCCGCCTGGCCCAGATGTCGCGCGCGGTCGGCATTCACCTGGTGCTGGCAACCCAGCGACCGTCGGTCGACGTCATCACCGGGCTCATCAAGGCAAACTTCCCCTGCCGCACCGCGTTCCAGGTCGCGTCCAAGACCGACTCACGCACGATTCTCGACATGAACGGCGCCGAGTCGCTGCTCGGCAAGGGTGACATGCTCTTCCTGCCGCCGGGCAAGGGCGAGCCGACCCGGCTCCACGGCTCGTTCGTGTCGGACCGGGCGGCCAAGCGTATCGTCGACCTCTGGGCGCGGACCTACCTGACCGAGCTGCTCACCGGCTTGGTCGAGAACCCGGCCGAATGCGCGCGGAAGATGGTCGAAAGCGACGTCGTGGACGTGCTCTACGACAAGGAGAAGTCCGGGGTCCGTCGCAAGCTCGACGACCTGCGCACGATTCTGCCCGAGGAAGTTGTTGACAACCTGATGGCCCGGAAATACTATGACACGTTGCCTGAGGAAAGCCCGCAGGTGATGGCCGAGCGGACCCGGGCTCAGGAAGACAATCGGGAAAAGGATGAGAAGTTTGCCGAGGCCGCGCAAATCGTGGTCCGGCACAGGGAGGCATCTGTCTCAATGCTGCAGCGGCGTCTGGACATCGGCTGGGCGCGGGCCGGCCGGATAATCGACCAGCTCGAGCAGGCCGGCATTGTCGGACCGTACGTCGGGTCGAAGTCGCGCAAGGTACTCGTGGACAACGAGGCCAACCTGCAGAAGATGCTTGACGGCCAGAAGGCGCAGCCGGCATGATTGACCGCAAGACCGTCGCCGCGTGGGTCACGCAGATTGCGGGCATCATCCCCTGTCGCACGCATGAAGAAGTCATGCACTTCATCAAGTCCAAATCGGAAGGCAAGCTCGTTGCCCCCAAAGCCGAACTCAACATCGGCGACCACTGGTTCTGTATCCGGCGCCACAACGACCCCGTGACAAACGCGGACGAACTGGAGGTTTTCATCGGCAACCGCGAATCCGGCGAAGAATACATGGGCTACGACCGGATTGACCCGCGGTGGATTGATGCCGAAGGCCGGGACATGAAACGCTGGGAACTAAACCGCGCCTACATGCGGCCCAAGTACCGGGGCCTGAATTACTCGCTGTTCATGGCCGAGATGGTGATGGCGCTCGCCCGCAAGAATCACGCCCGGTCGGTCGTCGCCTTTCCGCGCCACGTTGCCATGCTTGTCACCCTGCTGAACTACGGCTTCCGCACGATGGAAGGCAACTATGACGCCACGCTCCATCGCATCCTGAAACAGGGCAAACGCTGGTACGGTACCAACACCACCCAGCGCCGCCTGTACTACGCCCAGGAGTTCCGGCCGTTCATCCAGGACGGCAGTTTCATCATGGAGAAGTCCGTTGCCGGGCCGACGCTCTGGGGCTACCTGATGGGGAAGATCTAGCCCCGCAGCGGGGAAACCCCAAACCCCAAACTCCAAATCCTAGAGTCCGCGCCCGCAATCCGAAATCTAAAATCCAGAATCTAAAATGGTTCTGAGTCTGCTCGCGCCGATAATCCCGGCGTCAACCCCGAGTTCGGAAAAGACGATGTCGAGTTTCCTGCCGGGCAGAGCCTGCGTCCGACGGAGCACCGACTTGCGCACCGCCTTGAGCAGGGGCCGGCCGATGCCGCTCACGCCGCCGCCGATGATAATCCGCTCCGGGTCGAGTAACTCCACGGCGTTAGCCAGAGCGGTGCCGAGATAGTCGCCGATTTCTTCGACCAGGGCCAAAGCGAGCCGGTCGCCGGCCCGCGCGGCCCGGCCGACTTCCCGCATCGTAATCCGCGCCGGGTCGCCGTTGGTGAGTTCGAACATCCGGCTCGGACCTTCGGTCTTCATTCCCGGGAAGAGCGAAGTCTGGTTCTTGTGGTCCTTCAGCCGCTTCAGTTGCGCCCGCACCCGCTTCCGCGCCCGGTCCTCGACGTAGCGGGTCCCGACGTAGCGCTCGACGCAGCCGTTATGGCCACAAAGACAGGGCAACCCGTCCGCGAAGATGGCGGTATGACCGATTTCCCCGGCCGCGCCATTGGCACCGATGAGCAGCCGGCCATTGGCGATTATCCCGCCGCCGACCCCGGTGCCGAGCGTTACGCAGACCAGGTGCCGACATCCCCGGCCCGCGCCGTGCCGCCACTCGCCCAGCGCTACCGCGTTCGCGTCATTGGTGCAGAACACCGGCAGGCCGGTGAGCCGCTGCAACGTTTGCTTGACCGGCGTGCCGTTCCAGCCCGGCAGGTTCGGCGGTACGCGCACGATGCCGGCAACGTGGTCAACCAGGCCCGCAATCCCGATGCCGACCGAAGCGACCCGCCGCCGCTTGCGCAGGTCGGCAATCGCCGCGCCGGCGCGCGCCAGGGCCTGCGTCGGCCCGGCCCCGGCACGAGTCAGTAGAATCCGCCGGGCCTTGACCCGGCCCGCGCCGTCAACCAGCCCGATTTTGATATTCGTGCCGCCGAGGTCAATGCCGATGTCAAACCCCGACTGCCGAGGTCGAGTCCGCAGATTCCTGCCCGGAGCCATCTGTGTAATCTGCGTAATCTGTGGATTTCCGAGTCGGGGCTTCTATGTCGGTCCGCGCGAGCTCGCGGCGTACAGCGCCCGCAGCACCCGCTCGTAGGCGGGACTCAGCGTGACGCCGCGCCGGGACATCACCTTGTGGGCGCTCGACAGAACGTGGCCGAAGGGCCACCGCGTCTTGCTGCCCCACGCGAACGCTGGGATTTCCTTCGGGGAGAGCCCGGGTTCAAACCAGTTGGCGAACGTGCCGATGCGCGTACCGGTGTTGATGAGTGAACCGATTGCCGTCTTAGCGTGGTCGCCGATGAAACAGCCGACCTTGAGCCGGCCCGTGTCAATCGTTTTCCCCTGCCACGACACCTGCACCGGCTGGTAGGCGTTCTTCAAGTCCGAGTTGGTCGAAAGCGCTCCGAGGTTCACCCACTCGCCGACAAAGGCATGGCCGATGAAACCCTCGTGGTGCTTGTTCGTGTAGCCTTGGAACAGGCTCGCCTCGACCTCGCCGCCAATCCGGCACTGCGGCCCGAAACTGCATCCCGGCCGCACCTTCGCGCCGTCAATCACAGAACCCGGCCCGACGTAGCACGGGCCTTCGATGAAGCTGCCCGGCCTCACGACCGCATCCTTATCCAGGAACACCGGCCCGGTTTCGGTGCTGACCACCGTCCCCGGCCAGACCCGGCTGCCCGCCTCCATGTGCAGCTTCTTCCGGTCGCCGACGACTGCGGCCCCGCGCTCAATCCTGCCCGGCTCCTCTCCTCTTCCGTACTTCTGACTTCTAGCTTCTAGCTTCTGACCTCTGACTTCGACTTCTCTCAGAAGCTCCCCCGCGTTATGCTCGACCAGTTCCCACGGCCACTCCACCACCCGCGCCTTCACTTCGTGCTCGGGAAGGTCGAACGACAACGAACGCACGGAGCCGAGTCGCTGCGCGGCAGCGGCCTTAAGCCTGAACCCGACGACCCTGCCCTCATGGATGAACAGCGCCTCGTCTCCCGTGACCGGCAGAGCCTCATCCAGAATCGCCTGGGCGGAAAGGAACAGACAGTCGGAATCCACTCCCTCGTTAACGCCGCATCGCGGGTGGACCTCGGCAGTCAGTTCCTGCAGCTCATCGCGCACCCAGAACGCGAACCGCTCGCGCGGGTATATGAACTGCAGCTTCTCAAGCAGTGTGAACCGTCCGCAGCGCAGGTCGAATGCCGGCCGCAGGTCGCAAAGCGGCGACAGCCGGTCAAGGCCGTCGCCTTCGTAGATACAAATCACAGGTCTAGGATATTGCCGGCCCGCCCTAAGTCAAGACCGGTTTCAGGCCCTAACCCCGATATTGAACCACAGAGCACACAGAGAACTGGAGAGTACGGCGGGGGAATCCCGGCCTTCACCCCCCCTGTAC
>CAIVTL010000542.1 GCA_903908785.1 Caldifarciminota bacterium
ACCACAATCTTGTCCACAAACTCGGTCGTCATCCGGCGCACGTCCTTCTCGGCCATCTGTCCCATCAGGTGACCCATCTGGTAGCCGCTGCCCTCGACGTAGAACGCCTTCTTCGGCTTACCGGTGACCAGGTTCTTCGCGGTCTTGTGCTCGGCCATGTACCCGCGCATGCCTTCCCATGTCGCGGTCTTCTTCACCACGAACTGGTCGCTGTCAAACCCCTGCCTGATTTCCGCATCGGTCCTCAAAGCCACGGTACCTCCTTAGCTCCCTGTCCCCTGCGCTCTATTCTCCTGTCCGTCATTCGGCACTCGGACTTCGTGTTTGACTCGTCATTCGGACTTCGGAATTCGGCATTTCCTTGGATTCATCATAATCAGAAGCCTGTGACGGGCAACAGAAACCGAGCCGCGGTGCCATCGGGGCAACTCACCGTTCGGTCCTGACCCTAGTCAACTACTCGACAATCACCTTGGCAACTGCCGATTCTTTTCCGGTCGACAAGCGGAGCAGGTAGACGCCGTCAGGCAGGCCGCGTTCCGGCTGCCAGCGAATGCGGTGTCGTCCCGCAGGCACGGCAGCGGACGCGACGAACTGGATCAACCGCCCGGCTGCGTCATACAACGTCACCCTGAAGTGAGTCTGCTCCCGCATCGAGAAGACGACCGACACTCCGGCCTGCCGGTTCACCAGGGTCGGCGCCACCCGGAAGTAGACCTCCGGCGCATCGGGACGTGCTCCCTCCTCAATGCCGGAACCGACGAGTGTGTGAGTTGCGACCGACTCGGCCAGCGCCGGGTCGCCCATCGAACGTGCCCGCAGGGACACGACTTCCTCTCCCTCGGTTGCGTTCGTGTACACCGTAACCTTGATTGCGGTGTCCGCGGCTCCGGCCGGGAGGGTATCGTAGACCAGATTCCCGGGTTCGACGCATTGACCTCGGACACAGTACACGACCACCCACCCCGGAACGCTCGCGACCACGCGACAGTCGAACTCGTACGCATCTGATTGGCTGCCGGTATTCGTCAGCGTGAAATGGAACTCGCCGGTCCCGCTCGGGCTGACGTGCTGCACGGTGTCGTCGCGCGCGACCAGCTCGAGCCCGTAGCCCGCCAGTGCCTGACCGTAGACGACCGCAAACAAGGCCGCAGCCAGGACCCGACTCGAAGCGGAACTCCCAATACGTGTTGTTCTCTTCATTGCTCACCGCCTCTTCTGTTCAAGCCTGCTCAAGCAGGCTGCCTGCAGAACACCATGTGTACGCATGTCTTGCACGAAGGCAACCGCGCCCAGCATGGACCGGTTCCAGAACGGCTTGAGCTGGAACTGTCGCTCCACGATGACCGTGTCACCCACGACGAGGCTGACCGGAGCCCCATCTTCGCCCGGCAGCATCTGCCTCATCACGTGCCGGAATACCGAATCGTACGCACCGGGCAGATACGCGTGGACGCTGTCTTCAACAATCACGACGAACAGCTTCAGGCTCTCGGTCGAGGTCGAAGTGACTCCGGTTGCTGAGACGGTAATCGTGCCAGCGCTGTCGGACAGCGTGGCGGCCATGGACAACTGGGCACCGGGCGGAACATTCCGGGCGACCACGGTCTTGCCGTGAAAGGTCGAGTAATTGTACTCCGGCCCGGGCGTCCATACAACCTCCCCGCCGTCGAAGACGGTGGCCGGTTCTCCGTTGGTGCCGTAGTAGAACGTCTTTCGATTCTCGACGTATTCCGGACTGAGCGTGTCGCCAGCCAGACGGCGGTGATACGCGATGATCACGAGACTGTCCTTGAAGTCCGCGGCCACGCTGTCGAGCGCGCGGGAAGCGTAGGGGCAGTAGCCGCACCGCATCCATGTGAAGTACTCGGCCAACACGACCCGATTGGTCGGCCTTATCTCCAGCACCGGGGCCTCGGAGCAGCCGGCGAGTACCG
>CAIVTL010000543.1 GCA_903908785.1 Caldifarciminota bacterium
AGTGATACCGGAGATAGCGCGCTTGCCTCGCCCGCGCAAATACCTCCTCGCCATGAACAACTCGAACCTCATCGGTCTAATCACGGATTCTTACCACAAAGACACCAAGACACCAAGGCCGAACCCGGGCAGTCCGGGGAATCCACTTTGTGACTTTGTGTCTTAGTGGTGAGATTCCTCACCGGGTCAGGAATCTTTCTGGGGACGAAGCTGCGGGAAGAGGATTACGTCCCGAATGGTCTGCGAGTTGGTAAGCAGCATCGCTATGCGGTCGATTCCGAGTCCGAGCCCGCCGGTCGGCGGCATGCCGAACTCAAGCGCGGTGCAGTAGTCCTCGTCAACCGTCGCGAACTCTTCGTTCTGCGCCACGCCTTCCTCGAAACGCTGCCGCTGCTCCGCGGGGTCGTTGAGCTCGGAGAACGCGTTGCCCAGTTCCATGCCGCATACCACCGGCTCGAACCGCTCCACCAGTTCCGGATTGTCCCGATGGCTCTTGGCCAGCGGCGTCGTCACCTTCGGGTGGTCCATCACGAACGTCGGGTCAATAATGTGGTCCTGAATCAGCTCGGAAAAGAGCTTGTCCAGCAGCTTGGCCCGCGAGGTGTCGTCGCCGGTCTGGACGTTGAACCGCGCCGCCACCTTCTTTAGCATCGGCACCGAGAGCTGCATCGGGTCGGCCTCAATCCGGGCGGCGAGCGTGTCCACAAACTTCAGCCGCTGCCACGGCCGTCCGAAGTCCACAATGTGGTCGCCGAACGGAATCTCGGTCTTGCCGCAGATTTCCATTGCGAGGAACTTGAACAGTTCCTCGACCAGCGCCAGCACGTCGTTGTAGTCGGCATAGGCCCAATAAAGCTCCATCTGGGTGAACTCGGGATTGTGGGTCCGGTCCAGGCCTTCGTTGCGGAAGTCCTTGCCGATTTCGAACACCTTCTCCAGCCCGCCGACAATCAGCCGCTTCAGGTACAACTCATCGGAAATCCGCATGAACATCTTCTGCTCCAGCACGTTGTAGAACGTCTCAAACGGCTGGGCAGCGGCCCCGCCGTAAATCGGCTGCAGAATCGGCGTCTCGACCTCGATGAACCCGCGCTCGGAAAGGAACCGGCGAACGAGGCTCGTGACCTTTGTCCGGGCAAGCAGGACCTGCCGCGACTCCGGGTTCACGACCAGGTCGACGTACCGCTGCCGGTAACGGGTTTCGACGTCGGTCAGGCCGTGGAACTTCTCAGGCAGCGGGTGGAGCGACTTGGTCAGCAGGACCAGCTCCTTCACGTTCACCGTGACCTCGCCGGTCTTGGTACGGAACATCTCGCCCCGCGCGCCCACGAAGTCACCGAGGTCGAGCAGGCTCAGGTTGGCAAACGACTGCTCGCCCAGCGTATCCTTGCGCAGGTAAAGCTGGAGCTTGCCGGTTTCGTCCTGGATGTGGCCGAACTGTGTCTTGCCGTGTTCCCGGCGCGACATCAGCCGACCGGCCACGCGGACTTCCGGCGCGGGACATGACCCAATTCCGCCCGGGGAATTGGTATCGTGCCCCAAGCCGGAACCAGGCGGCGTTCCTAGCGCCTCGAACTCGGCTATCGCCTTCGCATTCGTGTGCGTCCGGTCCCATCTGTAGGCGTACGGATTGACGCCTGCCTCGCGCAGCTTCGCGAGTTTGCCCAGCCTGATTTCGCGGTCATGCCCGCTGGTCTGAATCGGGGGTTGCTGCTCCTGTGGATTGTCGCTCATCGGGCACAACTATATCAGTGTTAGAAGCGAAGTCAAACGGACGAAGCAACCAGGAAGCCGGACCGGACGTTCACCACCAAATCACCAAAGCGGGGACATGACCGGATTGTCCGACAATACGGGTCGTGTCCCAAGCCCCGGAAGTGGGCAAACCGCCAAGACGGAGTCGGAGTCTGCCACCACAACCACCAAGGACCGGGTCTGTCACTGCAAACTGGGAACCGGCAGCTGGAAACTCGCGCCCGCAGGGCACGCTAGCCGTTAGCTGTGAGCCGAAAGCCTCCCGTGGCAGTCAGGAGAGAAGACCGCGCGCGTCGGCCCGGCAGGGCTCCGATAGTGGCCCACCTTGATACGCTTCCGTCTAGAAATCGGCGAAGTGTCCCGCATTTCCCTCCCAGTGCTACGAGTTCCGCCCACTTGAGCTACAGTGACACTTACGGCAACGCCCTGAGTATCAGGAGTAAGGAAGCGGTTTTCAGGCTGTCTTCAAGTGCGGTTAGCGATTCGGACTTGGCCACCATTTCTATGCACCGCTCCATCGCGTTCGCATCGTCCCAGACCAGCTGTCCGTTCTCTACACCCCAGTGATCGCCGTATTGCTGGAGGAACTGCATTGTCTGGCTCTGCAGCACCAGAGCCTGATGTCCAACATCGTAGTACCGCTCAAGAGTGCCCGCAAGCGAGTCGATTGTCTGATGGAATTCCAGACTGGCGGAGGCGCGAAACATGCTCCAATGAGCAAGATGTGCCTTGGCGAAGCTATCATGGTAACTGACGGTCCTCTGGAGGACAGCGAGGTTCGAAGACACGACGGGCAGGGTAGTTTCCCGTGACCCTGCGAGTGGAGAACTTGAGACCTGTCTGTTCCATGAACAAGCTTCGGTCGTCCCAGGACAAGGTCAGCTGACCGTCATC
>CAIVTL010000544.1 GCA_903908785.1 Caldifarciminota bacterium
CCGTGTCCATCTGTGTCCATCCGTGGTTCATAGTTTCAGGAAGGCCAGCATCACGGCCGCGATTCCCAGCCCGCCCAGGATGAACCAGAAGAACCGGAGCGCGTGCTCAATCTTGAACCGCGGATTGGTGTTCTTGATAAGGATGATGAGTACGGCAATCGCGAGGAACTTGAGAATCGCCCACCAGCTTGTGAGTCCGCCCCAGAATACCGTGACCAAAAAGCAAGGCATCAGGAAGAACATCATCGCCTTGGTGAGACGGAACATGGCGAGCGGGACGCCCGAATACTCAATCAGCACACCGGACATGATTTCCTGTTCAGCTTCAGCAATGTCGAACGGAGGATACCCGAGTTTCGCCTGAATGCAAATCAGCACGATGACCGCGGCGATGACCCCGGACACCGAGTACAGGAACGGCCCGGATGCCTGTTGTGCCAGGACCAGGTCCCCGAGTCGAATTGCGCCCCCGGTGCGGACAACCGGCACGGCCAGTGCAAGCAGGAAAGGTAACTCGTACCCGAGGTACAGCGTCATCTCGCGCGACGCGCCGACCGCGGACAAGGGATTGCGTGATGCCGACGCACCGATGATGACGGCGATGGGCGGCAGAGCAAACAGGTAGACAAGCACAATCAGGTCACCAACAAATGAGCCCCGCGGGAAAAAGCTCACGTAAAAGAGCAGAACCGCGGTGACGCACATCGCGGCGAACCCGAGAATGGGCGCCAGCAGGAACGTGGTCTTCGATGCGCCCGCCGGTACGACCGTTTGCTTGAGCAGTAGCTTGAGCATGTCGGCAAACGGCTGGTACAACGGCGGCCCTTTACGCCACTGCACCCGCGCCGACACGAACCGGTCAACCCAGGTGAGAACCAGTCCCATGGTGGCGGTGAACACGAACCCGGGGAAAACCACAAACGCGAATGCCAACTTCCACCCGGTCAGGCCCATCACAACCGCCTCCCGTGGACCGACCGGACCGCGAACCCGACTCCGACCTTCTTCTCCACCAACTTCTCTTCTTCGACGAACTGGAGCGCGCCGGTGGGACAGGTGGTTGCGCAACGCGGCCCCTGTGGCCGGTCGTTGCACAGGCTGCATTTCTGGGAAACGTCCCGCAGCAGCTCGGTCTCAATCACTCCGAACGGACACGCCAGCATGCACGAACGGCAGCCGACGCAGTGGAAACTGGCCTGACGCACGACCCCGCCCCGCTCGTCCCGCACAATCACCCCGAACGGACACGCCGCAGCACAGAGCGGTTCTTCGCAGTGGCGGCAGGGCATCGGCACACTCACGGTCTCCGACACCTCGGCGTAGCGGATTCGCGCCTCGCCTTTGAACCGGCTTCGGCACGCGGCCTCGCATGCCCGGCATCCGATGCACAGGTCAAGCTTGACCACCAGCCGCTTTGCCACTACCCGGCCCTCGCAATCACCTCGACCGCCGATTTTGCGGCCCTGGGCGACTTTGCGACGTGCACCTGGACGGGCGCAATCACCGTCTCCCCTGAAGCCGCATCCCTCACCAAAGGGAACAGAGCACGGTTCCGGTGGGCATTGACGCCGATGCTCATCGCCCCCTCGGGAACCGCGGCCGCCACTCGTACCCGGAACTCGGGCTTGCCGGCCGCACTTTCCACCCGCACGTGCTCACCGTTGGCGACCCCAAGCTTGGCCGCATCCGGTGCGGACAGCCGAATCTCATCCTCGGCGTCGTAGAATCCACCGATGCCGCTTGCCCGCTTCTCACCCAGCAGGCAGAAGCCGGCCCCGACCGACGCCTGCCGGTGACCGGACAACGCGGACAAGGTCAGCTCGACCGCCTCGCGCTCACTCTCGTCCGGCACCGGTTCGACCGGCAGCTCAGTGACAGTCGCCAATTCGCCCAGCACGCGGGCCAAAGGACGGGCGCCGTTGTACGCGGCTGCGACTGGATGACGACTCACCTCGCCCCAGTACGACGGACCGGTTGACTCCTTCTCCAGCTCACTCGGGACCGGCAGGACGAGACCCGGCAGTACGTTCTCCGGCCTGAAGATGCTGGTTGCGACTCGGAACTGCACATGACCGGCCAGTCCCGGCATCAACTCCGGGTAGCTGTACGGATACATCCCGCCGAACCAAAACACTGTCTTGAGGCTCCCGGAG
>CAIVTL010000545.1 GCA_903908785.1 Caldifarciminota bacterium
CACTGGCCGTTTGCGCCAGCGGATGAGACAAGAACCCTTGCGGCTTGGCAGCGCCGTCGCCGGTCGTAAAGGCTAGTTCTTCGAGCAACCCAAAGCCCATAGCCAGCTCCTGGGTGATGTATCCCAGGATGTCGAACTGGTTGTCTTCGAGCTGTTGGCGGGTGATGTAGATTGCGGCAGTAGCAATGTTGACCGGGATCTGCACGCGACCGGCAATCGGGTTGGCCGTTTCAGCAATGTTGGCAGCCGGGGCCTCGTATGCCCATGCAGCCCGCACGGACGAACTGTACAGGTCATCGGTTCCGTAGGTCACCTTCGGGAAGGTCGGCAAGTCGCTGCCGGTCGTGAAGACGTAGGAATGCTGACGCATCACCGTGTCGACGGCGATCTTGCGGACTAACTCGGTGCGCACTTCGGGAGGCACCCAGAACCCGCCGCTTTCGTCTACGCCCTCTTGCAGCACTTTCATGCTCGCGCCCTTCATGCCGCGCGGTGATTTAAAGTTGCGCAGGTAGTCCACAAAAGCGTCCTTGTACTCGCCGGATTTAAGCGCCTTGACTTTGGCAGCTCCCAGGCCATCCAGGGCGTACAGTTCGCCGCCGGACGCGGTGATAAGGTGACAAGGGAATCCGGGGCTGGGGTCAATCGGCGTGACTGGCGGGCCCCACGTAGGCCAGTCTGCCATGCGGGAGTAGGCCAGCACGTACCCGGCGGTCATCGTGAGCACGTGAATCGTGCCGGTCGCCGACGTCGCCTGCCACGGCCACTGGCACACACCCATCACCGGCTCTCCGTCGCTGCGCTCGAATGCGCCCTGTCCCGGCCCTGAATCCCGGGCCAGTATGGGACAGACGCCTCCGCCACCGGCGTAGTGCGCCGAAACCGTTGCGACATGCCGGACCGGGTCTACGTCCATCGCGCCGTAGCCGACCCGGTGGCCAAAGATGTTCATCCCCGACTGCATGAAGTCCGGGTCAATCCAATTCCAGAAACCGGTATTCTCATCCCGGAAATTGTAGCGGACGTTACGGTCGTCAAAGGTGGTCCCGCTCGTGTTCACGCTCCACGACCACATGACGTGCACGCCGTAACCCGGGTCGTAGTAAATCATGCGCTGCATCCCCGCGCAGATGACCGAACAGTCATAGGTCGTGCCGCCGATAGTGTCAATCTCGCCAATCTGCCCGGCAGCCGCGACGGATACCAGCAGAAACGAAAGCCACAATGCCCGATTCATCGCTCCTATTATCGGTCTGCTCCCAACCGAGTCAAGTCAATCCCGCAGGCGCAGACCCACAAGCGCAAGCTCAAACTCGGGTTCGCCAACTCGCAACTCGAAACTCGCAACCCGCAACAGCTTGCCGCAGAGCTCGCCGGAACGCTCTCTGGAACGTACTCCGGAGTGCTGATTCAAGACTGTGTCGGAACGCGTTGGCGAAGGCGTCGGGCAAAGCATCGGCGAACGCCTCCGCCATCGCTTCGCGACAAGCACCCGTACAAGCTCGCGCCAAACCTCGCGAAGAAGCTCCGTCCATTGCTCAACTCAAACTTCGCGTCAGCGTCCGTTCCAAACCTCAGCCTCAACCTCCTTCGAACGCCTGTTCGAAGGCCACGGGGAGAGCAGGGGAGGGTAGAAACCGGAAATCGTGAATAGTGAATTGAGAATAG
>CAIVTL010000546.1 GCA_903908785.1 Caldifarciminota bacterium
ACATCACGCACTCGTTCTGCTGTGCCTCCCAGTCGGCAATGAACCGCTCCAAGTTACCCACCGCCACCGGCTCGTTTTTCTTTCCGAGCACGCATTGGCCCTCGCACTGGCTCTCCTGCGGGCAGACCCGGCCGCAGATTGCCGGTAGGGTGTTCGTCTGCTTCATTACCTTCATCGCTTCCCAGAAGTTGCCCAGCGCAATCTGGCCGATGAAACCGGGAATGTTGATGTTGACCGGGCAGCCTTTGACGCAACCCGGCTTCTTGCACGTGAGGCAGCGCTTCGCCTCCTCGACCGCCTCTTCCGGCGAATAGCCATACGGCACTTCCTCAAAGTTGCGCGCGCGGACCTTCGGGTCCTGCTCGCGCATCGGCGTCTTGGTCGGGCTCGACTTAGGCATGGCACGTACCTTTGCCGCCGCAGCAACCACCGGTCGCGTGCGCCGCCTCAAACAGCTCATTCGACTGCTTCTCCTCAGGCAGGTACGTTCGCAGCCGCGCCATCAGAAGGTCAAAGTCAACCTTGTGCCCGTCGAATTCCGGCCCGTCCACGCAGGCCAGCTTCGTCTCACCGCCGACCTCGACCCGGCACACGCCACACATCCCGGTCGCGTCGAGCATAATCGGGTTGAGCGACACCACGGTCGGAATCTTGTACGGTTCGCTCACCTTCGACACCATCTTCATCATTATAACCGGTCCGACCGCGAACACGTGGTCAATCTTCTCGCCGCGGTCAATCACCTTCTTCAACATGTCGGTCACAAAGCCCTTGGTACCGTTCGAGCCGTCGTCAGTCGCGACAATCAGCTCATCCGAAACGGATTTCATCTCGTCCGCCATCAGAATCAGGTCCTTATTGCGTAACCCGATGATGGAAATTACCTTGTTGCCGGCCTGCTTCAGAGCCCGGGCCAGCGGGTATACTTCTGGCGTTCCGACTCCGCCGCCGATGCAGACCACGGTCCCGAAGTTCTCAATGTGCGAAGGCCTGCCCAGCGGTCCAATCAGGTCCAGAATCGTATCGCCCTCGTTCAGTGTGCCCAGCAGCCGCGTTGACTTGCCGGCCTCCTGGAACACGATTACGAGAATGCCCTTATCCGGAAATGTATCCGCCACGGTCAGCGGAATCCGCTCGCCCTCTTCGTTGACCCGCAGGACAACGAACTGCCCGGGCAGAGCCTTGCGGGCAATCTCCGCGGCATCCAACTCAAAGCGCTTGATGCCCGGAGAAAGCACCTGCTTCTTCAGAATCCTGGTCGTAACGCCTCCTTAAGTAGGGTTGTTGGCGAGAAAACAGCGGCGGGTCACAAGAGTCCTTTCGCAGCGTCCGGACTTCTGACTTCTTACATCCAGCATCTTACATCTAGCTCCGTCCGGAGAACGGACTTGCCCCCAGCCGCAGCGGCTGCAAGTATACTAATAACCTCAGCAAAGTCAAGGGAATGGGAGACTCAGCTCAGGGGCCGCCGTTCTCGTCCGGACAACCCCAAGCCGACTCGGCCCGCAAACCGCGTCGGAAACCGGCCCGCAAATGCCTCTGCGAAACGCCCCGCAACAGGCATTCCGACTCGCGCCGCAACAGAGTCTGCCTCTCGATTGCCAAGTCACAGCCCAAATCGCAGTGGACGTCGGGACGCAAACCAGCGTCAGAGACGCCGCCAATTTCGCGCTCGGATTCGCGCCTCAAGTCGCGTCCGAACTCGCACCGCAAGTCGCCCCGCGAACCGTTCCCGGAACGGTTCGCACCGCGATTCCCGGAAGGTCGTTTCGAGCGACCACCCCAACACCTAACCGAGCCTCTTTCGGCTACTTAAGCCAACCAAGGCTCGGCCAAGGGCAATCAAAGTGCTGCAGAACGCCCGCAGGTATGTTCGGTGCTGGAATTGTCGCGGAATTAGCGTCACCCCTTGCCGCCTTCCGCCCTGGTTCCTCCCTCCTCGTTTTGACCTTTGGCTTCTGGCTCTTGGCTTTTGACTTTCGCCCCCTACCCTCTGCATTCTGGTACCTGGTTTCTGACTTCTGACTTCTCCCTCCGGCCTCCGCGCAGTGCCTTCGCCCGCTTGACTTGATGTCCTTCCTGCCTACAATTCCTGCAACCATGGTTGATCCCGGCCCGAACTTGACGGAGACGTGAAGACCAAGACGACGCCGAACCCCGTCAGAAAGCCAAGCTTGACTCTGTTGCCTTATAAGGTAGCATCGTGCTGAGTCGGCTTACGTTGCGCTCCGGGGTACGGTGTACCGTCTTCGCCCTCATCATTGACGGCCGGTGCGAAGTCACGGACTACCTCATGGAGCTGC
>CAIVTL010000547.1 GCA_903908785.1 Caldifarciminota bacterium
CGCCGATGCAACGAGGCAACGTCTGCTGCCACCTGCTGGACCGCCAGCTCGCGGCGCAGGCGGCCGCCTTTGAGCGTGAGGGCGGCTTCACGGAACGGCTGTTCCGGGTCAGGTCCGAAAAGAGGAAAGGACTGTAGGAAGGCCTCGTGATGTCAATGGCAAGCCGGTTCGCCCGCATGATTCTCCCCGCTTTGTGCCTGCTTCTGTTTGCGCGCGCGCCCGCGCAACAGCGGATGCCCCTGCTCGAGTCTTCGCCCAACAACGCACCCGGTTTCGGCCTGGTCGCAGGCGAGGCCGGTAGCGCGGTCGTCGCCGGCGGCGCGCTCGGTCTTGGGTTGGGCTACGTGGCGGTCTTGGCAGCGGGCGGGACAGACGGACTGTTTGCGGGCCCGATTCTGCCGGGCTATGCCCGAGTCGGCGGGGTCGCAGTCGGCTGCGCCGCGGGTTCGGCTCTCGGAACGTGGCTGGTCGGAAGCATCGCCCAACAGGACCACGTCGGGTCATGGGCTTTCCTCGGTGCACTGGCTGGCCTGCCTGTCAGTATCGGCCTGGCGGCTGCCGCTGCCGAGTTGGAGAACCACCAGAAGCCCGGCGTACTGCTGCTCATTCCGGCTTTCGCCGCGCCGCCTGCCGGCGCGGTCATCGGCTACAATTTGAGCCCGCCCTGCGGCTGCACCCGGACCACTCAGCTTGAGAACCGGCTGCTCCTGCCGACCATCGGCATAGCTGCCGGGAGCAACGAAGCCGTCGTCGCGCTGGACATGAAACTACTGAACGTCAGGTTCTGAAAAGGAGGCAGTGTGATGTCAAAGGTAAGGCCGTTCGCCCGCTGGGTCCTTCCCGCCATCTGTCTGCTCATCGTACGCGCACCCGCGCAGTCCATGTTCGCGGGCTCGGAGAGTGGTAGCCCGGGCTTCAACGTGTACGCCGAGGAAACGGGCGGTGCGCTCGTGACCGGCTCTGTCTGTGCTGCCGGACTCTGTGTCGGACTGGTGGCGGCGTGGAGCAAGCCCGGCGACGATGTAGAAGATGCGCTGATGGCCTGGTTGTTCGGCGGACTCGCCGGCATAGTCGTAGCCTACCCGATTGGCTGCGCGGCAGGCGCCACCATCGTCGGCGGCATGAGCCAGCAGGGCGGGAACTTCCTTCTCGGCTATCTCGGTGCGCTGGCCGGTCTGCCGGTTGGATATGGCATCGCCGCGGGCGGGCAGGCGATACCGGTGAACAGCGCTGTCCTCAAAGGCGCGTTTGTCGTGGCCGGCTGCCTTGCGCCCCCGGTCGGCGCCACGGTCGGCTACAATCTGATTCGGAATCCTGTCCCGGGTCTGGGCCGACTTGACCAGCGCCTGCTGATGCCAAGCCTCGGACTCAGGGGCGAGCCCGCGGGCAAGGAAGCCGCGGTCGCGCTGGATATGAAACTATTGACCGTAAGGTTCTGACAAGGAGGCTGTATCATGTCAAAGGTAAGACTGCTCGTCCTTCCGTTTGTCTGTCTGTTCCTGCTCGTTTCAGGCTGCAAGAGCAAGGCCAAAGGCGTTGAAGGCTTGTGGCAGGGCACACTCAAGGTGCCGGGCGGCGAACTCCGCATCGTGTTCCACGTCAACAAGGCCGCCGACGGCAAGCTCACCGCCACGCTCGACAGCCCGGACCAGGGCGCGCGAGGCATCCCGGCCGAGGAATGCACGTTCCGCAACGGCAAGCTGACGCTGGCCGTGAAGACTATCAACGGCGGGTACGAAGGAACACTGAAGAACGACAGCACGATTGAAGGCGCATGGAAGCAGTCCGGCATGTCCCTGCCGCTTCAGCTCAAACGGATTGAGAAGCTCGAAGAGGCGCGCCGCCCGCAGGAACCGAAGAAGCCCTACCCGTACAAGGAAGAGGAAGTCTCGTTCGTAAACAAGGCGGCGGGAATCACGCTTGCCGGAACCCTGACCTCGCCCCAGACCGGCGGCCCATTCCCCGCGGTCGTGCTCATCACCGGTTCCGGCCCGGAGAACCGTGATGAGGAGGTCTTCGGCCACAAGCCATTCCTGGTGCTGGCCGACTATCTGACCCGGCAGGGAATCGCGGTGCTGCGCTGCGACGACCGCGGGATCGGCAAGTCCGGCGGGGACAGCCATGCCGCTACCACCGTTGACCTTGCGACCGACGCGCTGGCCGCGTTTGGGTATCTGCAGACTCGCAAGGACATCGACCCGAAGCGCATCGGCCTGCTCGGGCACAGCGAGGGCGGCGTGATTGCGCCGATTGTGGCGAACGAAGCCCCGGACGTCGCGTTTGTCGTGCTCATGGCCGGAACCGGTTTGCCGGGCGACTCCATTCTGATGTTGCAGTCATGGCTTGCGGCCAAGGCCGAAGGCGCGGCCGACACGACGCTGGCGAAGAACGCGGTCGTCGAGCGCACGACGTTAAACATAGTCAAGAATGAGCGGGACACCGCCGTCGCCGCGGCCAGGCTCCGCCCCCTGCTCAAGCAGGAGATGGCGCAGATGAGCCCGAATGACAGCCAGGCCTTGAACTCCTCGGACCAGGCGGTCGAACAGCAGGTCAAGCAAGTGCTCAGCCCCTGGTTCCGCTACTTCGTCAGCTACGACCCGCGACCGGCATTGAGGAAGCTGAAGCAGCCGGTGCTGGCGATTAACGGCTCCAAGGACGTGCAGGTCGCGCCCAAAGAGAATCTCGCGGCCATCGAAGCCGCGCTCAAGGCCGGCGGCAACAAGGACTATGTGGTCAAGGAACTGCCGGGCTTGAACCACCTGTTCCAGACCGCGAACACCGGCGGTATCAGCGAGTATGCGAAGAATGAGGAGACCATCTCGCCCTCCGCGCTCCAGGTGATGGGCGACTGGATTCTCGCGCACGTCGGCGCCCGGCGCTAGCGGGTTCCTGCTCGCTCCGCGCCGGTGGCCTGCGGGGTCCCGCATGCGCTTGACGCGCAGTTGACAGACGGCTCGGCCTGACTATCCTTCCTCATCGCCAAACACTCACAGGCAGTGGCAGCAGCAGCATCGGTGGCCCGGCCCCGGCTGCTGTGGCTGACTTTTTTCGGGGCCGGGTTTGCCGGGCTCGTGTTCCAGATTGTCTGGGTGCGCGTGCTCAGCCTCGTGTTCGGCGCCAGCAACTATGCAATCAGCACGGTCCTCGCGTCGTACATGGCCGGGCTGGCTTTGGGCGGGTTCTACTTCGGCCGCCGGATTCGCGGCCAGGATACGGCCCGGGTCGTACGGACGTACGCGCGGCTGCTTGTCGGTATCGGCATCAGCGGGTTCCTCGTGACCATCGTCGCACCCTACATCGGCATGCTGCTCGCCCCGCTCCTCGGCCTGGTCGGCTGGAACTCGGGCCTGGCAATCATGCTGCGCGGGCTGTTCGGCTTCCTGATACTGCTCGTGCCCGCCACGCTGCTCGGCGGGCTGGTGCCGCTCGCCTCGCAACTGGCAATCGAGGACCTGAGGCTGACCGGCTCGAAGCTGGCCGGCCTCTACTTCATGAACACGGCCGGCTCGGTGCTCGGCGCGCTCGCGGCCGGGTTCTTCCTGCTTGAACGACTGGGCGTGGTCGGCACGGCCGGATTCGCCGCGCTCCTCGCCCTGGCGCTGGGCGCAATCAGCTTCCGCCCGCGGGCGGGACGCGCGCCGGTTCCGCTCCCGGCCGAGGACACGCGCACGGCAACGCAGCCCTACTCACGCCGGGCTTTGGCAGCGCTCGTGGTCGCGTACGGGCTCTCCGGGTTCGCCGGGCTCGGCTATGAGGTTGTCTGGGCCCGGGCCCTGACAACGATTCTCGGCCACCCGCTGTACGCGGTGACAATCGTCACTGCCGGGTTTCTCTCCGGGCTTGCCCTCGGCGGCCTCGTGTTCGGCCGGCTGAGCGACCGCTGGCGCGACCCTTTGTTCGGGTTCGGCGTCATCGAATCGACGATTGCCGGAACCGCACTGCTGACCCTGGTGCTCGTCGCATCATCTTCCTTTGGCATTCTCGACTGGGTTGCCGCCCACTCCCGGGGAACATGGAACGGCGAGATACTCGCTTTGGCCGGATTCTGCTTCCTCATCGTGTTTGCGCCGACGTTCCTGATGGGCGCGACCTTCCCGGTCGCGGCCAAGGCGTTCGTAACCGACCGCGAGCAGGCCGGCCTTGCCGTGGGGTGGCTGTATGCGGCCAATTCGGCCGGGGCCCTGCTCGGGTCTCTCGTTGCCGGGTTTGCGCTCGTGCCGGCGCTCGGCGCGACCCGGGCGAACCTCGTGCTCGCCGGCGTCAGCGTCACGGTAGCGATAGTCGCGGCGCTGAGCTCCCGCGCGAAGGGACTGGTCAAGGGCCTGGCCCTGGCCGTGTTTGCGGGCGCGTTCGTCGCGCTGGCGCTGGTGACCGGCGCTCGGCAGCTTCAGTTCCTGCCCCCGGAAGTGGCGTCGAATCGCGGCGCGTGGAAAGTTCTCTACTACCATGAGTCTTCAGAAGGCGTGGTGCTGGCCGCCGAGAACCGTGCCGGCGACCGGCAGACGTGGGTCAACTCCAGCGTCGTCTGCGGCAGCGCCCTGCCCGCGCTCAAGCCGGTGAGAATCATGGGCGCACTACCGTTCTGCCTGCACGAGAACCCGCAGGACGTACTGGTCATCGGCTATGGCCTCGGGGTCGCATCATCGCTGCTCGTGGGCTTGAGCCCGAAGCCGGTTGACTGCGTGGAAATCAGTCCCGGCGTCGTGGCCGCCTCGCGCGCGTTCAACCGCTGGAACAATGCGGTCTACGCGAACCCCAACCTCCGCATCATGCCCGGCGACGGCCGCAACTACCTGCTCTGCACCCGCAAGTCCTACGACGTCATCTCGTGCGACCCGACCCATCCCTCGCTCGGTTCCGGCGCGCTCTACACCCGCGACTTCTACCAACTCTGCCGCAAACGGCTGCGCCCGGGCGGCATCTTCACTCTCTACCTGCCGTTCCACCAGATTCGACCGCGAGACTTCCGGATGCTGCTCAATACCTTCCGGGCCGAGTTTCCGCAGTGCGCGCTCTGGATCGGCATCGCGCACGGCGTCCTGGTCGGCCGCAAAGACGCTCCCATCCGGCTTGACTACGCGCGCGCAAAGGCCGCGTTCGGCAGGCTGCACCCGAACCTTTGGATGGGCATGCAGGAAGTCTTCCTTGACGACCCGGCCAAGTTGCTGGGCAGCATGCTGCTCGACTCTGCCGGGATGGCCGCGGCGGCAGACGATGCCGGCATGGCAACCGACGCACAGCCCGGCTTCGAGTACGCCGGGGCCCGGTCCGGCGGTGCTGCGACGTGGGCAGCCAACGCCGAACTGGTGGCGGAATCCTCAACCGGCCCTGCCGGCATCTTCGGCGGCACGGCCGAGGAGGAGGCCTCGGTCCGGGCAGCAGCCGCCGCGACTGCCGCGCGATTCCGGGCGACCATCGCGACCATGAGGGGCGACCGCAACGGCACGCTTGCCTGGTTTCGACAGGCGGTCGAACTCGACCCGTCGGACCACGAGGCCGCGCGCTTCCTACTCATGTCCATGCCGAGAAAATAGAGGCCGAGGAACAAAGGGATCAAGGGATAGAGTGAACAGAACCGGCACTTGATCCCTCGTTCCCTTCATCCCTTTGTCCCTCTCTCCTTCCCGCCCGATTGACTTGGCTGCGTCAATCGGCTATTGTTGTGCATGTTCTCACTAGGCATTCTGCTGCTGCTTTCCGGCCTCGTACCGGCCGACTCCGGCTACCTGACCGTGAAATCGAACTCGGTCGGCATCGCGGTCTACCTTGACGGCGACTATCTCGGACGAACCCCGGTCGAAATGCACCAGCTCAAACCCGGCAGCTATTCGGTCTCAATCATCTCCGATGACAGCCTGGAGAACGTCTACTGGCATATCCGCCAGGGCGACGTCGGCGCCAAGCTCTCGTCGCTCTGGACCCTGGCGGCGGTCAACGCCGGCACGAGTTCGGTGCGGGTTGAAGCCGGCAAGGTGACCGAAGTCACAATTGACTATGGCAGGGTCATGAACGCTCCGACCGAGGCCAAAGTCGTTGCCTGCTGCTCGGTCGGCGGCCTGTTCCTCGTCGGCGCGGTCGTCGGATTCCTGGTGCACCTGCTGGCGTTCCACTGATGGTCAAATCCGCCGCCCTGCTCCTGCTCGCCGCCCTGCTCTGGGAGGCGGGTCCTCTCGCTTCTCGCCTCTCGCCTCTCGCCTCTGACCGAACCCCGGCCCGCGAGGCCG
>CAIVTL010000548.1 GCA_903908785.1 Caldifarciminota bacterium
CGCTCGGTAATGCCCGCGTCAGGCGCAGGCAGTGATTCGATGTCAACGCGCTGGACCGCGATGGGATTGTAGGTCGCCGGGCCCTCCATGTTTGTCGCAAACCCGGCGCACAGGTCGATTTCGTAGGAGACGACGAACGTATCTCCATCGGTCCATCCCGCCACTGATGGAAATCGCTTGCTCGTGGTGTCCGGGGCAGTGAGCCGGACCGGCTTGCCCCAGTTGCTGCCGAGCGAGTCACCGCGGGCCGCCCAGATGTCGGCGCGCAGAAGCCCGGTCCGCGGCTCGACGTTGAGCGAGTCAAACTGCTCCCACACGCAGACGAGCTGGTGAGTGGCCGCGCACCGGCCGATGGTCGGCCGCGAGGCGAAGAGCGAATTCGTACCGACGCCGCCCGCCATGTGGGCAGTGTCACACTCGGCCCGGGCAATGCGGATCCATCCCGCCGTCCGCTTCCACGACCACAGCTCGACCGGGACTATCTGGCCCTGCCCTTGCACGACCGGGTAGACCGCGGCGACCATGCCGAGGTCATCGTTCTCCTCGTCATCAGGGTCGTACCACGGGAAGAGCCCATCGATGCTGACCGAAGCCGATGTGTCGCTGCCCGGGTGGAAGGCCGGCGGTATCGACAGCGTGTCGGGCGGCAGCCAGGTAACACCATCGTCGCTCGAACGCCGAGAGTAGACATACCTCGGCTCGGAGTCGACCGCGATCCAAGCGATGCAGACTTCGGGGCGACTCTTGGACGCAGCAATCGCATACGCCGGGCCGGATGGGTCGGGCAACGGCGGCGGAATATGGTACGGAGTCAGCCACGTGCCCCACGGGTCGACGGCGCTGTAGTAGAGGCCGTTCTGGAACATGGCAACGTGGGGCTTACCTGCATGGCCTATAGCCAGCCGGGGCCACTGGCCGCTGTCGCCCGCGCAGTAGTCGAAGACTCCGGAGCCAGGCTCCGCATCCCGCGCCATGACTGGGTGTATGGGAGAGCCGGCGTGCGCGACCAAGTACGCGCAGTGCGTGACCGGGTCGACGTCGAAGCTGCCGAACCCGGTCCGCTCGGGGAATATGTTGATGCCTGACTGCATGTAGTCCGGGTCAATCCAGTTCCACGTTCCGACCACGTCGTCGTGGAAGTTGTATCGCAGGTTCCGGTCCGGAAAGGGCGTGCCGTCGGTGCTGTACATCCAGGCCACATGGATGCCGTAGCCGGAATCATAGTAGACCCAGGCCGGCTCCGGACCAAGCACCTGGAAGTCATAGGTCGTGCCGCCGATGGTGTCGATGCGGCCGAGCATTTCCGAACCGGTGCGGGCCTGGAGCGGGCTGCCGGCCGCCGCGATGATGAGCGCGGCCAGTCCTGCGAGCAGGTACGGTCTCCTAACCATTTGTTCCTCCCTGTCGGGTAGCTTGCCTTTCGGAAACCTCAGCCATCATGCGCCCGCCCCGCCGCTATCGGCGAGGTTCTCCTTCAGGTCCTCACCCTGCTCCCAGAGGCGGTCGAACGAAAGCCGCATCGTCTCCACCAGGCTGGGATGGGTGAACGCAAACACGGTGACCCCGCCGCGCAGCGCGTTGAGTGAGAACAACGCCGAGCGGCGGTCGAAGACCATCATGTCCATCGGTACGGACTCGATCACTCGAACCTCTTCCCCACGTCCGGCCAGAAGCTCGAGGGCCGACCGCACCTCGGGCCGCGCCAGGCTCTGCCGCTCGTAGATGCAGCGTACGCGCACCCCGCGCTCCAGCAGCGCGGTTTCGGCCTTCACGGCGCCGGCCAGCGACTTCGGGGATTGCTCCTGCGCGTACTTGAGGGTGATGAGCAGTTCTTCCTTCGCGCTCGCAACCAGGCTATCGATCTCGTTCTTCACCTGCCTGCCCCTGAGCACCTGCACGAAACTCTGCGGGATGCTCTCGGGAGACAGCCGATGGTGCTCCTCGTCCAAGGCCCGGATGCCCTCGGCCTTGGCTTTGAGCAACTCCTCTTCCTGTTTGAGCGTGCCGCGGAACGCCGTGCTTGGCGCGACCGCTGCGTAGAAGGTGACCTTGCCCCTTATTTCCCGACAGAGCCCTCTGTCCAGCAATGACCCCAGTGCCACATATATCTGCGGCCGAGGCACTTCGGTGACCTGCGCCAGGTCCTGCACCTTTGCCTGCTCCACGCGAAGCAGAGCGTTGTACACGTCAGCCTCGTAGGTCGAGAGCCCGAGCGCCCGGAGAAGTTCGATTGAGTTCACGGCCATATTATACCGACCCCCGCCATCTTGTCAATAGACCTTATACTGACATATTAGAAAGCTGACTTATCTACATGTATTTCAACTCTTTACGGTGCAATCGTCTCAGCCTTGGCTCAGAACGGAAAGGCTTTACGTGTCACCGCCTCGTGACCAGTTACCTTGTGAACGGCGCCGTTTGGGGTTTGGGCCATCCCAGAGAAACAGGTCTCCGGCGTTGTGTCCGCAACTCCGTCCAAGTGGTGACGAAGCGGGGCTACCCTACTGTCAGCAGCGACGAACAACCCGTGCCAGCGACCCGCAGTCAGTCGCCCCGGGACTGAACGTGGTGCTGGCTGAGCATCCGGGACACGAGTTCGGCCGAGTCGGGCTTGCCGAGCACAGCGTAGAGCTGGCTCAAGTTGATGTGGGCCTCGGGCCGGTCGGGCTGGAGCCGGACTGCGGTCCAGAATGAACGCGAGGCGCTGTCCGGCTGGCCGCGCGCTGCAAGGCAGTTGCGCTTGACTGGTTGACAAACTGGCCTATGATGTCGCCGATGTCTGCGAAACACCGAACGGCCCTGACGGAGGCAAAGTGAACGGCGTGCTCCCGAGACTCCCCATCATTGTGACAGGACTGCTGCTGGCGCTGCTGACAGCGACGATTGCCAACGGACAGACTTCCGAGGTCCCGCGGCGCGAGCCGAGCTTTGGCATCTACGCAGCGGAAACCGGCGGCGCGCTTGCCGGCGTCGTTGTCGGCGCGGGTTTCGGCGTGGCCATCGGCATCATGTCAGGCGGGAACAACACAAACCGGATGGCTGCTATCGGCGTCCTTTTTGGCATCCCGGCCGTGCTTGCCGGCTGTGCGGGCGGGACTTACATTGTAGGTAGCGCCTACCATCAGGACGGTCGATACCTGCCCGCTCTCGGTTGGACGGCGGGCGCGGCCACACTGGGCGTGGTCCTACTCGATGCCGGGACATGGGTGTACGTCACCAGCAGGATTGGCGCCGGCGGCGGCGCTGCCGTCAGCGGCCTTGGCATCGCGGTGTTGGCCGCAACGCCCATTGCCACGGTAGTCGGCTACAATCTCTCGCGGCCGCGGGTATCGGTCGGCAGCCGGTTCCTGCCCGGTGCGGTCGCGCTGGGGTCGGTCATGGACGCGGACGGCGTCGGCCACGCGTCGCTCGATGTCCGCATGCTAACGGTCAGGTTCTAGCCCCTCAATCTGGCTGTCGTCTCGCGTCCGCCGCCCGTCAACCGTACACCGTAGACCGCACACCGTAACCCGCAGACAGTAGACTGCTATTCGCGCCCGGAAGACGGAGCGTGGCGCTGCTGCAGCATGCGGGACACGAGTTCGGCTGAGTCGGGCTTGCCGAGCACGGTGTAGAGCCGGCTCAAGTTGATATAAGCTTCGGGCCGGTCGGGCTGGAGCCGGATTGCGGTCCAGAATGAACGCAAGGCGCTGTCCGGCTGCCCTCTCGCCACGAAGCAGTTGCCGAGGTTCACGTACACCGGGGCCAAGTCCGGGTTGAGCGCGCGGGCGAGGCGGAGTTGGTCGAAGGCGCTGTCCGGCTGGCCGGCGCGGAGCAGGACAATACCCAGGTTGCCGTGCGCCTCGGCGTAGCCCGGGTCCTGCCGGATTGCCGCCCGGTATTCCTGCCCGGCCGAGTCGAGTTGCCCGCGCTTGCGCAGGATGTCGCCTAGGTCGTTGTGGGCAACAGCATGGCCGGGCTGGAGTGCAAGCGCCATACGGAACTCAGCCTCTGCCCCGCCCGCGTCGTTCTCCTGCCTGAGTAGCGCCGCGCCAAGGTTCAGGTGCGCGTCGGCAGAGCCGGGGGATTCGCGCACCATGGTGCGGAACAAAGTGACCGGGTCGCACCACACCGACGCCCGGTGGAGAGTATCCGAGGCCAGCAGTCCGACATAGGCAAATAGTAGAACCATGATGAGATTGCGGGCCGACCCGAACCGCACTCGGTCAACGCTCAAGACAATAATGGCAAGGCCGGCCAGCGGCAGGCATAGCAGCCGCTCAGCCAGGAAGGTGTCCCCTATCGCGAACAGGTTGCTCGCCGGCAGTATGAACAGGAGGAACCAGGCGGCCCCGAACCCCGGAGCACGGCCACGGAAGCGCCATGCAAGCAACGGCAGGGAAAGAAGCAGGAGGAAGCCAACAACCGTGGGCCAGTTGAACGCGGCGAACGCGGGCCGGTCCGGGTACAGGAGCCGATGCGTGAAAGGGAAGACTGCGAGCTGGCCGTACCGGCCTAGCGCGTTCAGGAACAGGAGCAGCCGTTGGACCACGCCTGCCGACCCGGCCGGCAGGGCCGCGCTGCCAAGCACGAGCCAACGCAGCACGAGGCAGGCGAGAACCGCGGCGGCAGGCAGAATGACTGCGAGCCGGTTCCGGGCGCGCGCCCCGAACCCCGGCAGGAACAGCATCGCGACAACGAGCACCGGCAGCAGAACCGCTGTCTCCTTGGCCAGCATCGCCGCGGCCGCTGCCGCGGTTGCCGCGCCAAGCCAGGGCCATCGGCCGGAGCGAGCGTAGCGCCAAAGGCTGAGCAGGCAGAGCAGGACAAACACGGTCGCGAGCAGGTCGGTGCGCCCGGAGATGAACGCCACCGATTCAACGCGCGCCGGGTGGAGACCGAAGACCGCGATACCGAGCAGCACGGGCCAGATTTGGGTGCGGCCCGCGAGCCGAACCAGCAGCAGACCAAGTAGCACGAGCGCGAGAGCATTCAACAGCACGTTCGTAAGGTGATAGCCGAACGGATTCTGGCCCCAGATGTGGCGGTCGAGCCAGAACGAAAGAACGGTCAGCGGCCGGTAGTAATGGACGCGGGTCGCGACGGAGCCGTGCGATTGCGGCATGAAGTCCTGTCCAAACAGGGGAAGCGGATTGGCGACCTCAAGCCTGTAATTGGCGGTGACGAGCTGCTCGTCGTCCCAGACGAACTGATACCTGAGCGTCGGCAGGTAAATGGCGGCACAGACCAGCGCCGCAAACAAAATGACCAGCCAGCGCCGGCCGCCCAACTCGTAACTCGCAACTCGTAACTCGGAACTCATCTTTGCAGGTTGTAGCGAAAAAGCACAGCGAAGTCAAGCAGGCGCGCGGCTGCGCCGCGAGGTTCCAGTTTCCAGTTCCCAGTTTCCACTATCCGGTGTCGGACTCCGAACCATCTGTACTGCAAGCGTGCAGGATCGTCGTTTTCGCGAAGATGTCATTCCGAGGAGCGGAGCGACGAGGAATCTCGTC
>CAIVTL010000549.1 GCA_903908785.1 Caldifarciminota bacterium
ATCGAATCCCACTCGACCACGAACCGGTGGTTGACCGAGTCGTGGTAGAACCAGACTCCGCCACTTGTAACCGGGTAGATGTCATCCCAACAAAGGGCAATCAGACCCGGCGCCGAGTTGTCGGGAAGCGGTGCGCCTTCGTAAGTCGTGCTCGATGTCGAGCCCGGCGAAATCCAGCCGTTGCTGCAGACCGACACCTCGCCAAAGCTCTGGCCATAGTAGCGGAACGGCCCGAAGCCGGGCGGCAGTGTAACCTGCCTGGTCTCTTCATCACTAAGGCTGAGCCGCGTGCCGATACCGCTGACCTCCACCCAGGAAAAGACCGGCGCCTCGGTGTAGCCAACGTCGGTGACGTCGTAGGCGTAGTAGAGGGCCGGCGCGCGCGGACCGTCGGGGATGGGGTCGAAACTCCTGACCGCACCGATGTTGAGCGCGAATCCCAGTCTTGTGGTCGCCGCACCGACGCTGACGACCAGCGTGCACGGTATCTGGGTCTCGCGCGGGATTCCGATGTCGGCCCTGACCCGGAAACGGTCGCCGTCATTCGTGCCGGTCGTGTCCCGGGGAATGTCTCCGAACGAGCCGAGCGAATCGAGCACTTCGAGTCGCGAGTCAGTCGAACGCAGTATCGCCGTAACGGCGTAGGCGTTGCCCATACCGGTATTGCGCAAGGACATAATGACATCGCCGACCTCACCCGGGTCAATCATGCCGTTGCCGTTGCCACCGGGCGGCGGGTCATCAGCCTGGCAACTTGCGTAGGCCAGGCACGGCGCGCCGACCACGAGCGTCAGCGGCGACGGCCACGTTGAGTCATTCACGTCCTTCGTGACCAGTGTGAAGTCAAGGCTGTAACCGTTCGTGCAGGACTGGGCGACCGAGAAGCGGAAGCCGCTCGCGCCCGAGAACGCGGAATCGCCGGCCGGGATGTTACCGAAGGTCTCAAGCGTATCGTGCAGGGAGATGTTCGGGTCGGAAGACTCAAGCCAGGTGCGGACGTTCTGGGCCTGGGAGTTTCCCCAGTTCTTCACCCACAGTGGCAGATTAATAGTCTCGCCCGGGTTGATGATGTGGTCGTTGTTGCCGCCGGCCGAATCGTCAATCGTGTGCTTCAGATACATGACGTGTGGCCCGCTCGTGGGCAGGGCCAGCGCCACGCCGAGGTACGGTGCAAGGCTGTGACCGGTGACGGTCACGAGAATGGAGTCCGGTGCGCTGGTTGTGATGCTGAGCAGAACTTCACCGCCGGCGTTGGTGTAGCCGGTCACGAACACCGATGTGTCGGCGCGGCCCGAAGCGCAGACCAGCGCGCCGGCAACCGGGCTGCCCCCTGCCTGTACGGTCACGGTCATCGAATACGCGCCGATGGGAATGACCGGCGGATGAGTCACGGTCAATTGCTCCGGTTCGAGTGAGTTCACGTCAATCGCGCCATCACCCATCAGGTTGTACATCTCGAAGTAGCGCCGGGTCGTCCCGCCGGAACCCATCTGCGCGAAGAACTTGACCTTCGCCTTGTTGAACCCGCCCATTATCCAGGTGCAGGTCGAGTCGAACATGTAGTCGAACACGCGGCGCTCGAGCGTATCGTCCTCGGTCCAGTAAGACGTGACGCTGGAAGCGATGTGTGCCAGCGCGCCACGTCGGCCGTTCCGTATCCATGACTCAGAGAAACACTCGGGGTACGACGTCGATGCGAAGTTGCCGGCAAGACAGGCATAGGTCTGCACATAGGGTATCAGGTCGTTGTTGGTCAAGGCATGGACCGCGGCAAGGTCGAAGTCCGGAGATGGGTCGGCCCAGCAGTTCTCGCCGCCGTGACCCGAGTAGGTTATCCACGAACGGCCGCCGTTGACCGCGGTGGTTATCGGCGTACCGCTGCCATAGTAGAGCCAGAGCGAGTCGCAAACCACGCCCATCGGCCGGAGCTTGCCCATCACATAGGCATGCGTGTTCTCAGTCACCTGGTGATTGCCCGCGTCAGCCGAAGCGATGAAGTACTGCTTCTTCAGCCAACTGCCGCCGCCGGAAAGGGTCTGCTGCTCGTAGCCGACGATGTTCGCGACCAGGCTGTCCAGTTGGGCCGCGCTCGCGACCGAGGCCCGGCTCACGTCAATGTCCGGGAAGTAATCGGCGCCCGCGCACAAACTGAAGTCGAGGTCGGTCGGCGGATTCCCCGTGCCCTGGCCGGTGAAGTACCCAATCCGGTCAACGTCACCCACCAGCAGAACGAAGCTGGGGGGAATCGGCCAGTTGTCGTAGGCGTTCTGGATGTATGCCTTCACGACGCTCGCCGTGCCGCCGCCGACCTGGGACAGGTTGCGGACGAAGACATTGAAACCCTTGCGTCTGCGCCACTCGGCCAGCGGTGCAACGTTGCTCTGCCACTCGTCCGGTACGATGAC
>CAIVTL010000550.1 GCA_903908785.1 Caldifarciminota bacterium
CGAGACAGGCGGCTCTCTACTCGCGATTCTCGATTCGCGCTTCATGGTTTGACTGGCAGCGAGAAGCTGAAGACTGAGCCTTTGCCGACTTCGGATTCGGCCCAGATACGGCCGTGGTGGCCTTCGACAATCTTGCGGCAGATGGCCAGGCCGAGGCCGGTGCTACGTTCCCCGGCCGTGCCGCGTACGCTCGTCTTCGCGAATGGCTTGAACAGGTTAGCGAGTTCGTTGGCCGGAATGCCCTGCCCATGGTCGCGGATCGACACAACGACGCTCTCGCCTCTCGCGCGTGACACCTGCACTGTGATTGCGGTGCCGGGCTCAGAAAACTTGAGCGCGTTGCTGATGAGGTTGTTCATGACCTGATTGACCTTGCCCCGGTCGAAGCGGAACCGCGGCAGGCCGGGTTCGGGTGCGAAGTCCAGCCGGATGCCTTTCTTCTCGGCCAGCATCCGGTTTATCGTCAGGTTCTCTTCAATCAGGGCGCAGAGGTCACCGGTGGCCAGTTCAAGGTCGAGTTTGCCCGCCTCGATTCTCGCCACGTCCAGCAGGTCATCAATCAGCTTGAGCATGAACTCGCTGCTCGTGTTGATACGTCGGAGGAAGTCGGTCCGTTTCGCCTCGGGCAGAAGCCTGCCCTGGGTATCGAGCAGGAAAGCACTGGCGGTGCTGACGACACTCAGCGGATTGCGCAGGTCGTGCGCGGCCATGCCCAGCAACTGGTTCTTCATCTCGTTGAGTTCGACAAGCTGGGTGTTCTTCTGTGCTATTTCGGCCTCGATCTGCTTGCGCTTGGTGATGTCGCGCACCGTCGCCTGCAGTACCTTTTGGCCGCGGTAGTCCAGAGGCGTCAGCAGCACGTCTACCGGGAAGACGCTGCCATCGGGTCGTTGCTGCAGCCATTCGAAGAACTCCCGGCCGTTGCGGAACGCGGCCATCGCATGCTCGTCGATAGCGCTACGGGACTCCCGGCCGTCGGCCTGAAGCGGCGGCGAGATTGTCCCCACGTCCTTTCCAAGGAACTCCTCGCGAGTCGAATACCCGAACATCCTCAAAGCGGTCTCGTTGCAGTCGAGGAACTTCCCCGTTCCGAACAGCACCAGGGCGTCATTCGAGGATTCGAAGACACGGCGATACGTGAGTTCGCTCTCGGCCAGAGCGGCCTCGGCCCGCTTCCGTTCGGTGATGTCGCGAACTACGCTCAGTATCAGCTCGCGGCCCCCGACATTCAGCACTCGGGCGTGGATTTCCACGGGCATTTCCGACCGGTCCCGGCGGAAATGCGCGCTCTCAAACGTCGCCTCGCCGGTCTTCAGCATCTCTGCGATTCGTGGCTCGATGCGTGCAGCGTACTCCGGCACGTCGAGGTCGTGAAGGTTCATGGCCAGGAATTCTTCCTTCGTGTAGCCCCTCGTTCCGTAGCTGCTTTCGTTCGCGTAAAGGAACCTGCCGGCAGGGTCGTGGAGGAAGATGGAGTCAGTGCCGGCGTCAAGTAGCTCCGCCTTGAGCTTCACGTCCTCTTCGGCCCGCTTTCGTTCGGTGATGTCGGTGAGGAAGTTGAGGGTCGCGGGTCGGCCCGTCCAGTCGATGCGAACGGCGCTGATTTCTAGATGGCGCGTCTCGCCGTCCCGGCCGAC
>CAIVTL010000551.1 GCA_903908785.1 Caldifarciminota bacterium
TCTCGCCGGCGGCGGCGGAGAGCTTGTCGATGAGTTCCGCCGCGGTAGTGAAGCAGGCGTCGTAGCCGTTCTGGAGGGCACGATACGCGATTGCGACGGACAGATGCGTCTTCCCCGTTCCCGTACTGCCGCCAAGAATCAGGCAACGTCCTTCGGTGACCAGTTCCGGCCCGAGATAACTGCCCAACAGCGACAGTCGAACGGAGGTCTGAAGCTTGAAGTCGAACTCTTCGATGGTTCGCAGGAAAGGGAAGCATGCCTTCCGCGTCGCCCGCTGGATCCGCGTCTCCGAACGGTGGGCGACTTCCTCGGCCACAAGAACGGCCAGGTAGTCGCGGTAGCTCATCTCTTCCACCTCCGCGCGGTCCTCGAACTCGGGATACAGCCGACGAATGGTCGGCAGGTGCAGGCGCCGGAGCAGGCCCTCCAGGTCAATGGCCCCGGGAGCCAGCGCCGATGGATTCACGGGAGTCGGTGATGATGTCGTCTTCATTGCTTGCCCTCCCCGTCAAGAGCCGATGAGACGAGTGACCGGTCCAGCACCCACGCGATGGCCTTGGCGTGATGATGGCCGTTGAGCAGCACGCCCTCGATTGCCGCAAGCGTCCGCTGAGGCCCATGGCTCATCAGAAGCTCGTGAAGCTGCTCGACCTGGAACTTCCAATTCATCCGAGGATTGTGGACCCATTCGGTCAGAAGTCTTTCCGCCGGTGGTCCCAATTCCAGGATTTCCTGCCGTTTCTGATAGAGTTTCGCCCGCTGGCCATGAACCGCTGCCAGCTTGGCCACACGGTCTTCGCTGCGATACGACGTGTTGCCTACCGCCGGGCGCCGCGGATGCTCGACCTTACTGCCGTCCCGGGTCACGATCCGCACCCGCTCCGGGTACAGGAACAGCGTGCCGGGAATGCCGATGGTGGTCGGCGGCATGGAGTAGCGGATACCCTCGTACTCCACGAAGCCGGTGGTCCGTACCGTGACCGCGATCCGCAGCGGATACTCGGCCGCCGGGATCGTCAGAGGCGAGAGGCGTTCGCGTTCGGCTTTCATCCGCTCGGCCGGGACCTCGTTCGTGGCCCGGCTGGGCCGTTGCTGGTTCACCTCCTCCAGCCATGCGGCGAGTTGTTGGTCGAGATCCTGGCGGTCGTGGAAGCGGCGGACCTTGAAGAAGCTCCCCTTGACCCAGCCGACCAGGTTCTCGACCGACCCCTTCTGGTTCGCTCGGCGCGGCCAGCACAGTTCGACACCGAAGCCGTAATCCACCGGAACGTGGGCGAACGTGGGGTTCCACTCGATGAACCCGTTGGTACGCCCGAGCACGATCGTGCGGGGATTGTCGAAGACCGCTCGCAGAGGAACGCCGCCGAAGGATTCAAAGGCCTTCAGCAAGGCCCGGATGAGCGGCTCGACCTTCTCATCCGGGACGGTGACCACGTGTGTCCAGCGGGAATACTTCAGACGTGAAGCGAAGAAGTGGACCTTCTCCCGGGAACCGTCGGCATAGACGACGTTCACGCTGCCGAAATCGTGCTGGCTGAACTCCCCCGGCACCCCCTCGAACCGCACCTCAGGGCTCTGACCCGGCTTGGGACGCACGGACCTGACCAACTCGTAAACCGCCGACTTGCCGCCCGTGTATCCCA
>CAIVTL010000552.1 GCA_903908785.1 Caldifarciminota bacterium
CGCATGGGCAGACTCCTGCCCCGCGCCCAACCATCCAACACCGATTGTTCTTCCGCTGATAGTCCGATAGCTGCTGCTGTCCTGCTCATGACCCAGCATACAATACTCGCCACTATAAGTCAATGTATTTAAGACGCACTACACTAGATTGTCGCAACCGGGGTGGGTTCTCCCGCCCCGGTTCTGCCTCGCCTAAGAGGAAATGCGGTTAGCCATCATCCGCATCCGCACGACCAACTCGACCATCTTGTCATGCCGCGCCGGGCGTGTCAAGTGCGCGGGCATCCGAAATCCTTTATCGTCCCCGGAAATGCCGCAACGGCCTGGTACCGAGAGCAACTGGCTGGCTATGCCAACGGGCCTCTCAAGGGCATTGGCGAGGGAACTCCGAAGCAGAAGGCCAAGGTACTCAGGCAGACCGCTTTCCTAGGTGGGCCCATGATTCCTGTGTTCCTCATCATCCTGGCCAAGAAAGTCGGTGCGATAGCCGACATCGAAGAACTGAAGACAACTGACACGCGAGTCTTTCTCGACCAGGCCTTAAAGGACTACACTGGTGTTCTTAATGCCTACATCCGTGTCCTGAACGCGTATATGACCAGGATTCTGACCGGCGGTACGGCGAAGCGCAACGACTGGCTGGACCTAGAGTTCTTCAAGTACCTTGATTCCTTCGCTGGGCCGATGTGCTTCGTCACAACAGACAAGGACTGGGTGCCCATTGGTGAGAAACAATTGCCGGGCAGGGTCTTCGAACTGTGGAGCTTGCTTGAGGCCCTTGAGTTGAGTGGGCCGCCTTGGCCTGACACAACAGGAATCCCTGCGGGCGAAGGCTAGCAGGCATGCCCAAAGCCGCCACGTCATCTGCAGTTGCGTGCGGCGAGGGAAGCTTCCCATGTTTCTGAGCGATGTCAAGGCGCAACGCGTCTTCGCCTCGCCGTCCCAGTAGCCGGGTTCCAGTTTCCCGCTGAGGATGTCGGCCAACGATAAACGTGGTACGAGGTCTATCGAACCAACACGGCAGGTCGAGACGATGATGGCGGCTGACAGCTACGGCTCACGCTCGGCGGCGCCGGCGGGCGGGCTACACGTGGAATTCGAGGATGTCTTTGTCTTGCAGGACGTGGCCGCGTTCGACGCGCTGGCCGTCGTAGCCGGAGCTGTTCCAGAGCCGGGCGAACTGGAGGTTCTGGGCGAAGTCTTTGTGCAGGTGCAGGGCCGCGTCGGTCATGGTCGAGCCGATGGGCAGGACCACCGGGTCGCGTAGTTCGACCGGCTTGCCCGGCTTCTTGGTGTAGACCCGGATGATTTCGAGGATGGTGAAGACGCGGCGTTTGAGTTCTTCCAGCCCGGTGTGATGTTCGATTGAGACCGACAGCACTTCGACGTCACCAATCAGTTCTCGCAGTATCGCCAGCCGGTCAAGCGCCTGAGGGTCGTCGGACTTGGCGCCGAGGCGCAGAACCTTCTTGGGATTGACGATTTCCGATTGGCGATTGTCGATTGCCGGAGGGGCGGACTCCGGGGAGGACTCGGGACTATGGACTATGGACTTCGGACTAGCGAAAGTGATGTGAGCTTTCTCAAGCAACGCTTGCGTCTGCTCGGTGGTTTCGAGCAGTGCGTCGTCGGAGAGGTCGAGCATCCAGACCATGATGTCGGCGGTGCGCATGATGTGGTAGAGCCAGGCCGGGGAGTCGGGCGCTACCGGTGGCATGTCAACGAGTTGAATCTGGATGCCCTCGAATTCCATCATGCCCGCAGCCGGTTGGGTGGTGGTGAACGGGTAGGGCGCGACTTCGGCGTGCAGGCCGGTGAGCTCGCGCACAAGCGCGGACTTGCCGCAGTTGGGTGCGCCGATGACCACGACCTGCCCCGCGCCCTGTTTCTCAACGTGGAACCAGTCGGCGCGCTTGGCCCCGCCCTTTGCCGGGCCGGCCATCTCTTTCTTGAGTTTGGATATGCGGGTTTTGATGTCGGCCTGCATCTTCTCGGTGCCCTTGGGCTTGGGCAGGGTCGTGAACATCTCTTCAAGGCAGGCCAGCCGCTCCTCGTTGGTCGTGGCGCCGCGGTACTTCTCTTCGGCTTTGAGGTAGTCGGCGGAGAGGTTTGCCGGCATGGGCTAGGGGCTAGGGACTAGGGGTCGGGGACTAGGGACGGAGGCAGAAGGCAGAATGTAGGAGGTAGGATGTAGAAGGTGAGGCAAAGACCGGGCACGAGCGACGAAGGCAGAAGTCAGAAGGCAGAGCTCAGAATGCAGAACTCCGGTAGTTCTGACTTCTGGTTTCTGACTTCTGACTTCCGAATTCGCCTGCATTCTCGATACTACTTCCTGCCTCTGCGCTTGTTCGTGCCGCCTTCGAAGCCGCCGAATATTACGTTGAGCGTGACAAAGGGCATGCCTTTCGCGATAGTCGGCCCGGTGGGCAGTTTGCCGCCGTTCCAGAGTTTCCATTCCGGGTTCATCGGCGTATAGGCGTATCCGCCCCGGAGTTCCAGGCCGACGAAGCTGATGGGAACCGTGACCATCAATTGAGGGGTAAGCGTGAGGCTCGAAAACGATACCTTGCTCGTCCGTCCCGGGTGGAGCAGCAGCTCCCAGAAACTCGGCGTGCTCGACAGCTCTTCCAGTTCGATGCTGTACCCGCTGCCGCCGATACCGAGCATCGGAGCGACAATGAGGTGCTTGACCGAGAAGACCTGGTAACCGATGTCGAACTCGCCGCCGCTGATTTCGACCGTTGCGCGCAAGGGGTCCGAGCCGACAGTCTGAGAACCGCCCCAGCCCGACCCGCCGATGACGACGCGGTCAATCAGGGCGTACCCGGCCCCGCCGAATCCCCATTGTGGCGAGGTGAGTTTCTGGCCGCTGACCTGGGCCATTGCGGTGTTCAGGCCATCGAAGTTCACGAGACCGACCGTGGGGCCGAAGCAGCCGAAACCACCGTTGACCGGCGGAACCGCAATCGCTGTTGCTGCAAGCAACGCAACCAGAGCCATTACTGCGATATGACTTCTCATCTCTCTACCTTCCTTTCACGCGCCGAACTCCGGATCCCGATTTCGGTATTCGGGTTTCGGGCTTCGGACTTCGCGCTAGATCCTCTCGGTATCGCCGATGTCCATGAACACCAGCCCGGACACGAACTTGGGGTAGAAGTCGGTTGACTTCTGCGGCATCCGCTCACCGTGCGCCGCGACTTTCTGGACCTGGTCGGCCCGGGTCGGGTTCAGGAGCAACGCAGCCTGGTATTTGGACGAATCCACCTTGGCCAATGTTTCACTCGGCTTCCGCTCGTAGGCGACGTGCTCCTCGATTTGCGCGGCCGGGATGCCGAACACGTGCTCGATGAGCAGCGTGTGGAGAATGACAACGTCGAGGTCGCGGAAGTCGGCGCTGCGGTCCTTAACCAGCAGGTTGACCGCGGTCTTGTCGGTGAGGCGCAACAGCCAGGTCTTGTCCTTGCCGGTGTGGAGCGCGAACAGGTGGTCGGTGCCGGCCTTGGCGAGCTCAGCTTCTACCGCTGAGTCCTTAATTGGTCGTACCTCGAACAGTTTCGCGATTTGGGCGAGCTTGTCGTCCCATTTGACTTCGCCGAGGCCGTAGAGCAGCCGGTGCGTGGGTAGAATCACGAGGCCGGGGTCCGCGATGTTCACGAACGCCGTGGTCTTGAACCGGAGCGCCGCGTCGTCCGCGACCGTGCCGGCTTTCTCCATTTCCTGGCGGAAGTTGAGCGCGGTTTCGTAGCGGTGGTGGCCGTCGGCAATCAGCATCACTTTGTCCGCGAGCGCCTTGTGCACGGCGGCGAGCTTCGTGGGGTCCGTAATGGGCCAGACCTTCTGGACCACGCCGTAGTCGTCGGTCGCCTGCATGGCCGGCGCGCCGGTCGGCGTGAGCGCCTGTTCGACGATGCCGTCGGGGTCGGAATAGAGCATGAATATCTGCTCGTAGTCCATCCGGGTCGTGCGGAGCAGGTTCAGGCGGTCGGCCTTGGGTTTGGACAGGGTCCGCTCGTGCGGAAGCACCGTGCCCTTTTCAAACTCATCGGCCCGGATGGCCGCGACAAACGACTTGCGCGTCTTGCGCTGGCCCCCGACCTCGAACTCCTGGTGCAGTACGTAGATTGCCGGCTGGGCGTCGCGGGCGAGGATGCCCTGTGACGACCATTGCTTGCAGGTTGCAGCCGAGTAGGAGTATGGTTCCGGAGCCGCAGGCAGAATCAGGTGGACGAAGCTGTTGGGATTCCGGGCCAGGTAGGTTTGCTGCAGCTCTTTGGATATCTTATCATAGGGCTGGGTGATGACCTGCGACAGGTCGGGGATTCGGGTCGGGTTGTAGCGCCAACCGCGGAAGGGTCTTATGTCAGCCAACTGAACTCCTTATGTTCAATCTGGAAGAAGTCCGAAACTTCTAGTTTGAATGCGATGAGAGATGACGAAGCTCGAAGTCCGCACTGTCGGACAGGGGCCGCTGCGGCCAATACCGATTGAAGCCCGAACTGCGGATAATGACCAATTCCGGATTCGGGTTTGCCCTGGTTGATTCGTCATTCGTGATTCGGACTTCGTCATTTCTCGCTGAGTCTATTTTCCCAGCAGGACTTTGCGCACTTCTTCGGCGATGCCGATGCCGGCGCGCTCCTGGCCTTCTTTCGTCTGGGCGCCGACATGGGGCGTGCCGATGACGTTGGGCAGGGAGAAGAGCTTGAAGTCCTTAATGGGCTCACTTTCGAATACGTCGAGCGCAGCCGCGCCGACCTGGCCGCTCTTCAGGGCTTCGTACAGCGCTTCCTCGTCGACCACGCCGCCGCGCGCGCAGTTCACGATGACCACGCCTTTCTTCATCTGGGCGATGCTGTCCTTGTTGATGATGTGGAAGGTCTGGTCGGTCTTGGGCACGTGGAGCGAGATGTAGTCGGCGCTCTTCAGCATGTCCGCGAGCTCGACCAGCTTGCCGACCGGTGATTCCTTGATGAACGGGTCGTACACGAGCACGGACATGCCCATCGCGATTGCCCGTTTGCCGAGTTCGATGCCGATGCGGCCCGAGCCGATGAGGCCGAGGGTCTTGCCGAACAGTTCGGTGCCCTTGAAGGTCTTCTTCTCCCATTTGCCTTCGCGCAGCGACTGGGTCGCCTGCGGAATCGAGCGGGCGCAGGCGAGCATGTGGCCGAGCGCGAGTTCGGCGACCGTGACCGAGGTCGCGGCCGGCGTATTCACGACTTTGATGCCCCGGGCGTCGGCGGCCTTCTTGTCGACGTTGTCGAGGCCGACGCCGGCGCG
>CAIVTL010000553.1 GCA_903908785.1 Caldifarciminota bacterium
GAAGTCCATATTGATGCCGTCAATTTCCGCGGATTCGGCCAGTGCGACGAGGTTGGAAATCGAGCCGGGCGCGCGGATGGCGCTATGGATGCTTGACGAGCCGAAACAGGTTGCGACCATCTCGCACTTCACGCCGTTGCGGTGGGCGCGGTCGATGACCGCGGCCCAGCGGCCGGGGAAGTTGTTGCCGTTGGTGATGGAGCCGTCCGGTTTGAGGGTGACGTCGAAGAGGCCGATGCGGGTGAGCAGGTCGTAATGCAGGTATTGGTCGTCGACCCAGCTTGGGTCGTAGCCGTAGACGCCACGGGTGATGGTCGGATCGTCGCGGGGAATGAGCGGGCTTGGCTTGCCCGCAAACGCCTGATGTGCGGGCGCAGGGGCGCTGCGGTGAGCCTCGGATTCGAGCCAGTGTCGGGTCCGAGGTACGGGCTGGGCAAGAAGCAGGGCGACCGGGAGCAGCAGCGCGAACCGGGCCGGACGGGACGCCGTCATGTCAGAGCCTGTCTTGTTCTTGCCAGTGGGTCAAGTCGGTGCGTGTCAGCGAGTGACGACGATTCTGGGCATTGGCGATTGACGACTGTCGATTGCCGAATGCACGAAATAGACGCCGGGCGCAAGGCGCGAGACGTCGTTGGGGCCGGGGTGCAGGTCGAGCACCTTCCGCCCGCTGATGTCGAGCAACTCGCTTCTCGCCTCTCGTTTCTCGCCTCTCGCTTCTGGCAGGAACAGCACGCTGCGGATGATGGTCGCTGCCGGCCTGAAGCCTGCGGCTTGCGGCTTGTGGTTTTCCGCGCGGGGTTCTTCGATACCAATCGGGCCGGGGACCAGCACCAGGTACACGTCGCTGCCGCCTGCGCCGAAGGAACTGGTGGAACCGGCGAGCACATAGCCGCCGCCGGCCGCGCGGCAGGCGTCGGCCGCACCGTCGGATGCGGAGCCGCCGTAGGTCATCTGCGAAAGCTGGTTGCCGGAGAGGCTGGTGCCAATGAAGAGGACGTCGTTTGACCCCGCGCCCCAGGTCGTCGTGCTGCCGGCCACGCCGTAGCCGAAGTTCGGGACCTCGACGACTCCGGTTGCAGCGTCGTTTCCCGCGCCGCCGAAAACCCGGGTCCAGCTTGTATCGCCGCCGGCATCGGTCTTGAGCAGCCAGGCGTCGGCGTTGTACGTGCCTTGGGGCGTAATGGAGCCCGCGACGATGAAGCCGCTGTCGGCGGTTTGGCAGAGCGCGTCGGCCCGGTCCTGACCGGCGCCGCCGTAGGTCCTGCGCCACTGCTCATCTCCCGCCGAGTTGACGCGGACGAGCGCAAGGTCGGAAGTATTGCCCATCAACCCACCGAGCAGGAAGCCGCCGTCCGGGCAGACAGTGACGCACAGCGCCTGGTCCGCCTGGTCGCTCGCGTAGGTGCGGGACCAGACGGAATCGCCGGCCGCGTCGCACTTGAGACCGAGCATGTCGTAGCGGGTGTTCTGGCCGTACGGGCCGCGACTGCCGACGGCGAGGAACCCGCCATCCGGCGTTCGCGTCACGCCATACGCTGCCCATATCGTGCTGTCCTGACCATACGTCTTGTACCACAACTGGTTGCCCAGCGCATCGGTTCGCAGCAGCAACACGTCCCAGCGCGTCGAGCTGACCTGCGTGAACCCGGCGATGACGAATCCGCCGTCGTCGCAGGCGCTGACCGCGTAGCCGTACTGGTCGCTGGTCGTCCCGTACGTGCGGGTCCACAGCGTCTCGGCCGCGCTGTTGAACCGGACAAGGTAGACGTCAAGCCCGCCCGCGCCGAACGAATTGGTGTAGCCGACGACTCCATAGCCGCCGTCAGGCGTGCGGCAGATGGCCTGTCCGAATTCATTACCGGTTCCGCCGACCGCGACCCCGTGGTTTACCGGCACGGCCCGGAAGCTCAGGGCGTAGGCATCACGCGGCCCCCCGCTGCCGTTACACATGCTCCCGCCGACGTAGATGTTCCGCGCGGTATCGGCCGCGATGCAGTAGGCGTCGTCACAGTACCAGGGAAGCTTCTGGTAGTTCCAGACGAGGTTCCCGAGCGTGTCGAGGCACCAGACCGAGAATCGCGAAATCATCCACCCGCGTTCGCCCGCTGCGTAGACGTGGCCTTCGGGCGTGCAGCACACGGCATGCACGAAGTTGTCGCCGTTCCGTGTCTCGAACGTATCCGTGTACAGCCAGCGGAGCGTGCTGTCCGGCCGCAGCGAGAAGATGCAGGCCGCGTACTGGTCATCGTTCCGGGCATAGTCTGCGCCGCAGTAGAGATTGTTGTCCGGGCCCCAGGCGATGTCGTTCATTCCTTCGTAGACTTGGCCGCTGCCCGGCCCGTTTAGTTGATAGGTCCAGCGGGCAGTGCCGGCCGAGTCGAACGACTGGGCGAGGATGTCCCAGCCGACCTGGCCGCCGGCGTAAACGTTGCCGTCGCTGCCGGCAGTGATGCAATTGAATACCGAGCCGCCCTGGGCAATCGTGTGCGTCCAGCGAACCACGCCGGCGGCGGTCAGCTTGCGCACAGTGGCGTAGTTGCCGGTCGAATCTTCGGGCATTGACCTGCCGGCCGCGTACACATTGCCGGCCCCATCAGTGGTAATGGCAAAGGCTTCCTCGTACCCCGGATTCGCACCCACCGTATCCACCCAGCGTTCGCCGCCGGCCGAGTCGAGCGCGACTGTCGTGAACTGCACCCACGACGAAGGGTAGCCGGTCCGGCCGCAGGCATAGACCCCGCCGCCCGGTCGCGGGCACAGAGCGTTGGCGAATCCGTCGGTCGAATCTCCTTCGTTCAGGTAGACCCAGCGTTGGGCGCCCGCCATGGTCCACGATGCGACCGCGAAGTAGCGATGGAACACGCTGTCCCGAATCTGGCCGCAGGCATAGACGTTGCCGTCGGTGCCGATGCAGATGTCGTTGGCCTCGCCCCATTCCAGCGCACCGATCCAACGCTCGGTGCCGTCCGGGTTCAGCCCGGCGACGATGAACCGCAGGTCATGGCCGGCAACGCTGTCGCTGCCCGCGAAGTAGCTCGACTGGTCGGCGCTGACCGCGCAGCCGAAGAAGTGCGCGCCCGTGGAGTTACCCGGGCCGACGTGGATGTACGACCAGCGCGCCTCCTGGGCAGACGCAAAGCTGCAACATACGACCAAGGCGACTACGGCTGTACGCATCGAACCTCCCTATCGGGTGATGAGGACCTTGTGACTGCTTACGGCTGACGGCTTACTGCTCGCAGCCCGGACGAAGTAGACGCCGGGGCTCAGCCTCACATCATTCGCGCCGGACTTCAGGTCGAGCACCTTGCGGCCGGAGATGTCCAAGAGGACGATTTCAGATTGCAGATTGTAGATTGCAGATTGCAGATTGAGGACGCCGCGGAGGATGGTTGGGCCGGAGCTCGTCGTTCCCCGTTCATCGCTCCTCGTTTCTTCCACTCCGCCCGCGGTCGGGTTGCGCTTGTAGTAGATTTCGTGGTTGCCGTCGCGGTTGTCGTACAGGATGAGATGGGCCCGGCTGCCGGCCGCGGCCAAGGCCGCGGTTCCCATGCCGTCGGCAGTCGTCAGCGCCGTCTCGGCCGACCACGTCTCGCCGTTGTCGGTTGAGCCGGAGTAGGAGATGAAGAAGTGCCCTCCCGTCCACGTCCGGAATGCCGTGTAGACGTTCCCGCCGGCCGCGGCGATGCACGGATAGTCGGAACCGTAGGTCGTGTCGGTCAGATACCGTTCCGTATTCCATGTTGCCCCGTTGTTGGTCGAGCGGTGGTAGTGAATGCCGTAACCTCCCGGTCGCCCGTCCCACCAGCAGACGTGAACGTTGGGTCCGACTGCCGCGACCTCCGGTTGGTTCTGGCTAGTAGTATCGGATGTCAGCGGGCTTGGCGTCAGCCACGACGCTCCGCCGTCGGTGGACCGCTGATACCATGCGCGCGTGTGGAAGTTGGCCCAATCACTCTGGGTCCACGCCAGGTGCCAGGCGCTCCCGGCGATTGCGAGACAGGGCTCCTTGTCACTCGTGTCGGGGCGGACCGTGAGCCGCGTATCCGGGCCCCAGGTTGAGCCGCCGTCGCTGGAGCGCTTGAGGTAGACCTCGCCGTTTCGGTTGCCGTCGCGTTCGTCGCCCCAGGCGATGCCGACACTGTTGCCTTCGGCGGCAAGGCTGGCGTCACCCAGTCCGGCGGGACTTGCAACCAGCGTGTCTTCATCGGACCACGTCGTGCCGGCATTGGTCGAACGGCGGTACTTGATTGTGAGGTTCGAACCCGTGGTCCACGCGAGGTGAACCGTCGTACCCGAAACCGCGAGCGCCGGATAGAAGACATTCGCCGAGTCGCCGGTCAGGCACACTGCGGTGTCCCAGGTCGTTCCGGCATCCAGCGAGCGCGTGAAATATACTTGGAACACGCCGGTCCGGTCGTCGGTGAAAACCGCATACACCGAGTCGCCGCTCGCACAAAGCGGGTGGTTGTTCGGGTTGGCAAGGTACGTTGTGGCCGTGTTGTTCGTCAATCTCACGTCCGGCTCCCACTGGGCCGAGGCGAAAGAACACAGGATACAGAAGACAGAACACAAGACGCGGAGTCGCATGGGGCCTCCTTATCGGGCAATCACGAGTTTACGGTCCGCGGCCGGGCGTTTCGCGTCCCTGGCCGCAACGCATTCTGTCTGATAGCTGGGCTCATGTCAAGGTCGGACAAGACCGCGTTCGTCGGCCGACCGCGCGCTTTCTTGACCGTTGGCGGCCAGGGCCTATTATCACCCGGTGAAGACCATCCGCGACGCGGTGCACGGCGACCTCGATTTCACCGGTGACGAACTGGCCGTGATTGACACCGGCACGTTCCAGCGCCTGCGGCAGATTAAGCAGCTCGGCGCAACGTGCCTCGTATATCCGAGCGCGACGCACACGCGGTTCGAGCATTCCCTGGGCACGTGCGGGGTGGCGAAGAAGATGGTCGCAGCCATTCGGCGGAACTGCGGCGACAAGGCAATCAGCGCGGACGATGAACGGCTCATCGGCATCTACGCGCTGGTGCACGACATCACGCACATTCCTTTCGGCCACACGATTGAGGACGAGCGCCGGGTGTTCCCGCGACACGACCAGAACGCCGGCCGGATTGACCACTTCCTCGGGAAGACGGAAGTCGGCCGGGCGCTGGAGAAACTGGGAGTGCGGCGCGAGGTCGATAGCCTGATGAAGCGGAAGCGGTTGAGCGCGGACGGGCCGACCTTTCACTACGACGTAGTGTCCAGCACCATCTGCGCGGACCTGCTCGACTACCTCGAGCGGGATTCCTACTTCACCGGCCTTTCCCAGCAGTATGACGAGCGGCTGTTTAAGTACTTCGTCATCGAGAACGGCGCGCTGGCGATAAACCTCATTCGGGGCGGCCTGTTCCGGATGGACGGGCTCTCCGAGACGCTGAACGTGCTCCGGATGCGCTATGTGCTCTCTGAGCGGGTCTACTATCATCCGGCCAAGAACGCGGCGTCGGCGATGATTTCCAAGGCGCTGGAGCTGTGTATTGAGGCGGGGAAGCGGCGGCTTTCCGAGCGGTCGTTCTACGAAGTCGGGGACGAAGGGTTCCTGCGCATTCTTGAGAGCGGGCCGGCGCCGGCCCGGTACTTAGTCGAGCACTTCCTCGCGCGCCGGCTGTACAAGAAAGCGTACCTGGTCTCGCGGCGCAGCGTGGGTTCGACCGAACGGTTCAGCGCGTATCACCTCGACGCCGGGAAGCGGGCCGAGGCGGAGAAGTGGCTGGCGCGAAAGCTCAAGGTACCTTTCCGTTCGGTCATCGTCTATTGTCCGTCGTCCGCGATGCAGTTGCGCGAGGCGAATGCACTGTTCAAGCTGGCCGCCGCCGAGCCGCCGCGTCGGCGGGAGAACAACCACGAGATTGAAGACCAGAAGCACC
>CAIVTL010000554.1 GCA_903908785.1 Caldifarciminota bacterium
CGGGCGTCACCTGGTTATGGGCCCGCGGGCGGCCGAGCTCCCGCGACAGCGCGGCGATCCTGATACTGATGCCGTTCTCGGTGCGCCACCCGGCCGGCCAGCGTTCCACACCCTTTGCCCGGCGGTACAGCCGGTCCAGGTCGGCCCGGCAATCCCCACTCGCGGCTCTTATATCGGGATACCGACCCGCCGCGACCGCCGCCGCGTAGCGCCGCACCACCCGGTCCTCGGCCGGTGACCAGACGTACGCTCTCCACTCCGGACAGGCGGCGCGGACCATGCCCTTCAGCTTGTGGATGACCCCGAACTGGCCCCTTGCCGGCTTACCCGCGTGGGCACGCGACGTCGCGCGGAGACGGTCCAGTTCCTGCCGGCAGTGGACCGCCGCCTCGGCCGGGTCGCGATATCGGTGCCTCAGCAACAGCGCCGCATGGCGCCGGGCAATCTCCATTTCCTGCTTGCTCCACCACTTGTGCGGCCAGCCCCGCGACAGCGCGTGAAGGTACGGCCGCATCGCCCGCCGCACCGCCTCGATGGTACGCGGCTCCGACCGGCGGCAGCGCTTATGATTTGCCAGCCGGCGCTGGCAGGCCACCGCCGCCTCAAGCGCGGACCCGAATCTGCCCCGGATGACTCCGCCGGCATAGCTCCTGAGAAAACGGCTCTCGACCGCGCTCCAGTCGGCAGCGTGGAAGCCCCTGGCCACGTTACGCCTGCCCGGCTCGGTCCGCGCCGAACCGGACGATGCGAGTATCAAAGGAGACACCAGAGGAACCCGCCGCGCCTTTGCCGCCGTCATCAATCGGGTGACTGTCCACGATGCACGTTGTTATCGGGACTTCGGCTTGTTGCGGTTCTTCCGAGCCGCATTCTCCATGGCCCAGAGGATCTGGCACTTCTCGCGAGTTGGCAGCTTGCGGAGGGGATGGTCCTTCTTCAGTTCTTCGGTCTCCTGCTCCAGCCGCTCCTTCTCTCGCACCAGCCGAGCGTGCTCCCGCTGCAGCTTCTGCAGATTCCGCATCTTTTCATTCATCAGGCTACTCCTTCAGCGCCGACGAACAACGATGTACGATGCAACGATATACGATGCATGCCGCACCTTGACATCGCTCAGCAATATGGGAAGTGGAGCTTGTCTGGAAACTCGGGTTCGGCATTTCTGAACCACAAATGGCTGGGCGTCGCTGGTTCGCTGGACACAACATAAGGTAGCGCGTGAGTGCTGCAAGCTGGTTTCCAGACAAGCTCAGTGTCCCGAATTCTCCGAGTTCTCTGGATACAGTAGCGGGGATTCCTGAATCCGATGGACCGTATCACGCACGGCCAAGGCGAAGCGCCTTCCGAGACCGGGATTCTGGGCCTGGTAGTACTGCGCAGACTCGATGAGTTCCTCGCGTGCTGCCGCGTGGAACTCGACCGGCCTCATCCGAGCTTACTGTCGAGTTCCTCGAAGACCCGTTCGCTTGAGGAAAGGGTCGCTGCCCCGTCGTCGATTTCCCGGCAGCGCCGCCTTATCTCGTCCATCCACGTTGGGCTGACTTCGAAGCCCTCCTCGTAGTCCAAGCTCTCCAGCAGCTTCTCGGCAAGAAGCGCCCGGGATTCACGGGGAAGATGAAGTGCCTCGTCAATGATGCTGTCTATCTTTACCATCACTGAAATCCTACTACACTTCGGACACGAGTCAACTCCGTGACCCACATTCCAGCCGGGCGTCAACTGCGAGCCGCTCGCCGTCGCATTCGGCACTCATCGTTCCGCGCTCATCGCTTATCACTCTCCCCGTGAACTCGACCATCCTATCACTCCACGCTGGCGTGTCAAGCGCGCGGGCATCCAAAATCATTTATTGTGTCCCCGGAATTGTCGATCTGCGCTTCTTCCACCGTACGAAATCCCTTTCGGCACACGGGACAAACGAACACGAACGGCGTTCCTAGGAAGGCATCCCTCAGACGACTCGTGTACTCCTTCGGATCCCTGCCAGCCAGACCGATACTCATCTCACGCGGCTAAGTTTTCCCGACATCCAGCGCCCTCACGCGCGGGCCGAAGACCTTGTTGAATATCTCCAGGTTCTTGCGCAACCATTCGCGCATCTTCGGCCACTCTTCCGTGTCCAGAATACTGGCCTGCTTCTTGACGTACACGCGGCACGACTGCACATTCTCCGAGCTATACCAGGAAAGCGGCTGACCCACCTCGCGTTCGATAGCTGTCTTGTCCTTTTCAAGTTGGGCGAAGTACGTCTTGGCATCCTGCCCGCTGATGTAAAGCTCCACTCGCACGTGGGGATTCTCAGACTTGGTCTCGGTGTCCCAAAGCGTGGCTATCGTATCGAAGCTGAACCCAGAACGGCCAGCAACGAAGTTCATCCAGTGTCGCGGCCTTGGCGTGGAGCCGCGCATCTCGCTATTCTCCGCCATATGGTCTCTGAACGCGGTCCAGAATTCCAGTTGCATCCGTCGGTGCTCCGTCATCCCGGCCCGTTCCGCTCCAGCGCGTACCTCACGCGCCCAATCGTTCGGCTTCGCCACTATGTTGAACTTGGGCGCGATTGGCGAGTCGCCGATGCGCCAGAGCTCGACCTCAAGGCCCAAGAATGATATCTGCTCATCGGTGTGTTCGTTCAGCCAGTCCAGTGCCGCACGGTGCTCCTCTGTGAACCGTTTGGCAATCCAGACGACCGTCACCGCCTCAAGACCTGCGGCGTAGGTCAGTATCTGGCCCAAGTGCGAGTGGTCGGTGCGTTCAAGCTGGTTCTCGATGAGCACCCAAGTGTCGTCAGAACGGTCTTTACAGAGGATGTCGGCACGAAACGGCCCGACTTCCTTTTCCTGCTTCATCAGCTCCAATGGCCTCCCTAACGTGTCGCCCAAGAGCTGCAGGTTCTCCTCCTGTGCCAGCCAAGGCGTGAAATGCTGGCCCTCGTCCTTCCACGCCGTCCGCAGATCAACCTTTTCCAACCGGCCTAACTTGCCATCGTTCACAACACCTCCACAACCCTGATTTCCTCTTCCGGCAATCCGTACAATTCATACGCTAGCATGTCAATCTGCCGGTCTACGGCGACGAGTTGGCATTCGGCGGACTCTCTTTCCCACCGCAACGCGCCGCCGCGGGTGTGCGTCCCGCACGACGGCTTCTGCAAACAGTGATCGGAATGCCGGTTCCGTCTCTGGCAGCGTGGGCAGCACTTCCAACAGATGGTCTGCTGGTACGCGCGCCAATTCCCCGGGTTCGAGTTTGTGCAGGTCTCCGCCGTACACTCGTCCTTCGTCGAGCATCGTATTCGATGCGCATCGGTTGAGAGCTTGCCAGACCTGTCGTTTGAGTCCCGGGTCCGCTTCGAGTGCCCGCGCGGCAAAGGGCTTGGGGTAAAGGAGAAGATAGACGTTGGCTGCGGTCGCCTGCGAGTGGTTCAAGATGAACCGGAACGGCCGGGCCGTCGCGCGTACGATATAGGTACACAGGAATGGTGCGGCCGGCCGACGCTCCTGCGCATACCACGGAGTGCGCCGGGTGCACAGGTAGCGTCCGGCCACGTCAGGACGTATCTTCTCGAAGTATCGCCAGAGAGGAGGGTGTTCGTCTCGAACCCGGTCCTCCGGCAGCCGGCAGTCGAGTAGAACGAGCTGTGGCTCGGTGCGCGGCGCGCCATCCTTGCTGGCCAGAACTTCGTCCGTAGCCAGATGGCGGGGACTGGGCAGTATTGGCCGCAGACACTCAGCGGGCAGGCCGCGTTCACGGGCTTGCTCGCGAGTCATGATGAAGGAGCCATTAGCGCCGGTTGCTATTCCTCTCCGGATGACGAAGAAGTCGCCGAGTCTGGCGCAAGCCGACTCGGCACGCGGTGCTCTGGTGGGGAACCTGGTCCACTTGCGCTCCAGCCGCAGTTCGTCCGCCGACACAAGCCGCTCGGTCGCTGGAGCCTCAATGGAACCTCCGTACGAGAAGAGGACTGTCTGGTCGGGCATCGGCTGTCTATTGCGGAGCCAGACAACAGAGGAAGAGACCAGCGCATCCTCAAACTGCACGTCGGCTGGGTTGAATCGATGAATCCTAAGTAGTTCCACTTGCCTAAGCAGATAGTGCTTGATAGCCTGGCCATAACCAACGTCCATGAACTCGCTCGGGACCAGCCACGCCGCCACGCCGTCATCCGCCATCCACGCGTGAGACATCAGCATGAAGTAGCAGTACAGCCCTGAAAGCCCAGAGACTTCGATGCCCAACCGGTGTTTCACGGTCACTTGGAGACGCATCTTGACATCCCGGTCAAGGTGGTGGTGCCGGACGTACGGCGGATTGCAGATGAGGAGGTTGGGCTTTGCGGCTGGGTCCGTCGGTACCCGTGCCAGTGTGAAGTCGGCGATGTGCAGGTTCAGCCCCGAGGAATGCCACAGCTTTGCAGCAGTCAGTCCGAACTCCTTGTCGATTTCGAAGCCCATCGCGTGCCGCAGGTGAGGGCTGTCGACGAGACCGAGAAGGGCAGAGTAGAACGAGCCCGTCCCGAATGCCGGGTCCAGAAATCGGACTCGGGTCGTGGAGGGCAGCAGCTTCAGCGCCGACTCCACCACACTTGCGGCGAGACGGGGCGGAGTGGCAAACTGGCCCAAGCGGTTGCGCTCAGCCTGCGTGCGCTGCCCGTCGAGCGTTCGCTGCAGGGCGACCCTCTCGGCCTCTAGTTCCTCTCTCTTTGTCACGACCTAAAGGCCCATCCGCGCGAAGTCGTCAATTCGGTGCTCCCACACCCAGTCCATACCCTCTGAGGCTTCATAGCCGAGATACCCGGAATCGAAGTAACCACCCAGGAAGAGCACATATCTGATCCTGCGACCGTGCGTCTTGCGCAACTGGGACAGTTTCGTTGCCTCCTCCTTGCGACGTTTGTTCACATTGGCGTAGTCGCCAGCGGATTTGGCTTCTACGAACAATGGTAGTCCATGCCCGCCAGGTACTTTCGGCATTATGACAGCGTCCACAGGCACGTTCAGATGTCGCCGCTCCTGGCGCACGCTGACGTTGAGCCGGAAGCAGAACGTACCTGGCAGCATTCTTCGGAGGTCAATGACCTCGCTTGGTTTGACCTTCTTGTATCCCCTCGCAGAGAGCCATTCGTTCATCCTGTCGAGTTGACGCTGTTCCTGGGCGTTGCGAATAATCGGGTTTGCCTGAGCACCGCAAAGCCGGTCGGCGACGACGGTGGAAGCACGGTGAACCTCCTCCTCGGATGGCTCATCTTTGCGGTCGAGCCAAACCAGAATGTCTCTGTCGACCAGCTTCTGGATAACCTCACCAATGCGTTTCAGTTCGGTCGTGACCCTGTCAGCCGGCAGCTTCGGTGGAAGTCTGCCGGATTTCTCCATCGTCTTGACCAGAGCGCCGGGAACGCCGGCCAACCCTATGAGTCGGTCAACCGCCAGAGGCGGGCAGGTTGCCATGCGCAGCACGGACAGCACCTCCGGGTGGGTACGCAGCGTGTCGGCACCGAGGTCCCGCAGGTTGTGGGTCGTGGCCATCGCCTTCTTGACCGTTTCGGTAGTCCTTGCTCTGGTGTCGCGGTAGGCTTTGGGCGCGAAGCGGAGGAACCAGTCGTTGTACATGTCAACGGACTTGCGGATGTCCTCTTTCCATCTGAGCGTCTTAGTGCTATTGACAGGCATGATTCGTGATTCTCGCTTTCTCTACGTTGATAACAAAGGCGGAAACGGCTGGCGTCCATCGACCTCTTGGCGGTAGGTCTGGTCACAGCTTCTTCTGCCATTTCTGTCCCAGCCGAGCGCGGTGAAGAAGGGATTGAGGAACTCGGCTCGGAGCTGTTCCTCTTTGTAGTCGCCGGAGAGGAAGACCCTGCGGTCTTGGTCGAAGCGGTCAATGAGACGCAGCAGGGCGTCGGGCGCGTTTCCCATCAGGGTTTGAGGATATGGCAGAAGGGCGGAAAGTCAAGCGGGCGCGCGGGCACGGAGGAGGGCCTGCGGTTTGCGGTTCACCGCTTGCGGCTTCGAGCGCGGGCAGGCTTCGTCGGCGGCTTGTCATGGGCAACGGGTGGTTCGCCGAGTATGTCCGCGGGCGTCCTTCTGCCGCGGTCGGTGCGGTCGAAGTCGGCGTCGAGGCTGACCAGGGTCAGGTCGTGTTTCTCTGCCGCGACATACTGGTAGGCATCATCGAAGTCGAGCTTGAA
>CAIVTL010000555.1 GCA_903908785.1 Caldifarciminota bacterium
GGTTGGCTCGCGTGTTACGAACGCGTCGGCGCGGATGGTCGTCGTGCGCGACACTTTCGCGTTCGTCGCCGACGGCGCAGCCGGGCTCTGCGTGCTGAGTGTGGCCGACCCGTCAGCGCCGTACATCGTCGGCACGATGAGCACGCCGGACTGGGCGATCGAACTGCGGATACGCGATACACTGGCTTACATTGCCACCGCCGGGGACGGACTGAGAATTGCCAGCATCGCCGACCCGGCGAGTCCGTACCTGGTCGGCTTTCGGAATACCGCCTCCTACGCGTACGGGCTCGCAGTCGAACTGCCCTACGCCTATGTGGCGGACCAATTCGACGGCTTGCGGGTAATCGACGTGTCGAGCCCGGCTCAACCGGTCGAGGTCGCCCACTACAACACGGGCGGCTACGCGGACGGCGTCGCGCTGAAAGACGGAGTCATCTACTTCGCCGACTACTCGGACGGATTGCAGGTGATGGAGTTGTACGGCCTCGGGGTAGAGGAAGACCACAAGCCTCAAGCCGCAAGCCGCAAGCCCGGCCCGACCATCGTCCGCGACGTGCTGTTCATGGAAGCGAGAGGCGAGAAGCGAGAGGCGCGAAGCGAGTTGCTGGACATCTCGGGACGGAAGGTGCTGGACCTTCACCCCGGAGCGAACGACGTCCGTTCCCTCGCCGCCGGCGGCTACATCTGCCGGTCAGGCGCCGAAACCGCCCGGTTCACTGTCGTCGGTCGATGAACCCTACCTGATGTGAGGCGAGCGAGTGTTCCCCGGATTCCCGGCATGCCCCGACGCGCGGCACTCCGCAGGACCGCGACGAGAGGGGGATCTATCATGACGTTCTCACAATGGAACCGCCTGGTCGTTCTAGCCGTGCTCCTGCTCGCGGCGTCAGTTTTGGCCTCGGCCGGACAATCCTGCGCGAAGTCCAAACAACCGCTGCCGGGTTCGACATTTAGCGAACCCGAACTGCAGCGGTACAAGGTGACGCTCAAGGCGGAGACGCCCGATTCTGGAGTGGAAACGGGCGTCCTCATCGTCAGTGGCTGCTACGTCCCGCCGCCGTACATGATGACCGTCCACGGCGGAGAGGCGTACGTGAACGGCGTTCTGGTGTACCCCACGCCGCGAGCAGTTCCGCGTCCCCGAGACGAACAGCGTCTCTGTGCCATTAGAGCTTCAGATGCATGGCGCATTACTGAATCACTGCGTGCAGTCGCGGACAGCGGTGTCCGGTTCTACGAGGCAAGACTGGCTCTTGGCGCGGACACAACCACTGCTCTGAAAGCCGCTGAGTCGCTCATGAAGACCCAACCGGGTGTCCTTTGGGTCGGATTCTCCACCAAGTTCGAGTGTCACATCCACGGCCGGACCGGCACATGGCCCGGCGGTATGAGCGAACAGATCAAGTACCACATGCTCTTCCCGCGCCAGCGACGCCCTCAACCTGCCGTGCAGATTTCCCCTGATTCGGTGGCGCGGATGACGGGCGTGTCTGTGATGCGGTCGTTGAGACTCGGATCCGCTAGAGTCTTGGGTGGAGGCGAGGACCTCTCGATGCCCACGGCAGGCCTGGCCGACATCGTTCGTGTGATGACGATTCGCAACCTTTCGCCCTCGCAACGATGGGAGCGGCTGCTTGGGAAGCTCGGCATCGGCCAAGCTTACGCGTGCGTGGCGAACTACGAGGCGAGCCGCCCAGGGTGGGACCGACTTGCCGCCAAGTTGGGCGTGAAACCGGACAAATAGGGGCGCTAGCCAGCAGGGCGCGACCGAGTCGCCGCTGCCCCGTCGACTATGTCTTGTGTCACCGCTGGAATCGAGGTGCGGTCTTGGGCCGAAAGGCCGGGCTCAAAAGGCCTGGGACCTGCGCGACGGGTCAGGCCAAAGAGTGCGGGCCGGCCTCTACATCTGCCGTTCCGACGGCTTCAGCACTCAGTTCACAATCGTCGGCCGCTGACGCGGGTCGCGGCCGTCAGTCAAGTGTCTCGGGCAGTATCACGCGCGGGCGGCGGACACCGACGCGGAGCTGGGTCGTGCCGTCAAGGAGCGCAAGGCGACCTTCATGCTGGGTGAGGACCCCACGTACATCGTCAGACAGCCGCTGTTCACCGAAGCCTTCGAGCACGACGATGGTGAACGGCGGGTCCGGTTCAAGGACGTCCTGCAGGTTCACGCCGGCGCAGATGATTCCGGCCGCAGCCCGCTCTTTCGCCTGGGCGACGGTCTTGGCATCGGCGAAGTCACGGACCACCACCCTGCCGGCCTCGACCGATGAGAAGGTGAGCGTGCCGGCCTTCTCGCCGCCCGAGCCCCAGATGCCCGCAATCACAGTGCCGCTTCCCTTCGTCGTACATCCGCAGTCGGACACACTCTCTACGATGCCCGGCAACCAGGCCTTGACCTGCAGCTCTTCCAGCAGCGGCTCAATCAGCACGATTCCGAAGTGCTTGTCGATCCGGTTGACCTTGCCCCGGACTGGTGATTCCACGAACTTGAACTTGTCTCCATGGAGGATTTCAGCCAGCCAGAGCCCGCGGTCGACCTCGTCACCGGGCTTCACTTTGAGGTAGGGGCCGAGTTTGTCCGGTTCCACACCGAGCTGCTTGGCGACCTCTACCGCGGTGTACTCGCGTGCGTCCTCCGGCTTTTCGCGCACGAAGAGCGTTCCGCCGGGCAGCAGCTTCTCGATTCGGCCGGCGACCGGCGAGTGGAAGGTCTTGTGCGTGACACCGCGCGGAGTGCGGGCGACGACGTCCCCGATGCCGATTTCGTCGCCGATGTGCTTCAGCAGGTACTTCTCCACTTCGGCAGCCGGGACACCGAGTTCCTCCGCGACGTGGAGGAAGAATGGCCGCAGGAACTGGCGCACGCTGCGGGCGACCAGGGTATCCGTGGTCACTGTTTGCCCCGCCTTCACGAACACCTGGCCGGGGATGGCGAGCTCGCGGCGCATCCGGATTTCGCCGCGCGTAACGAGAAGGGTTCCAGGATTCAAGGGGTCAAGGGGTCCAGTGCCCGATGCTGGAATCCTTGAATCCTTGATTCCTTGATCCACTTCTTCCTCGCGGGCAGGCGGCACGTAGCCGGCAGGCATCTTCCGGTTCGCGCGGTCCAGTTTCACAATCCCGAGCTTCTGCACGAGTTCGACGGCAAGCTTCGGGTTGACCTGGGCGAGGGCGCCGAGGTGCGGGAACATGAATTCGCTGTCCACGGCCAGTTCGACGCCGGCGGCCGGGGACAGGGCGTCGAGCAGCACCGCGGTTGCCGCCGGGCGCGGCGAATGGGAGAGGATCCCGCCGCTGCCGATGAGCAGGTCGCACTCCGTGTTCGTAAACGGGGTCGCGGGCCGGGGCTTGACA